>CAYQKZ010000139.1:0-8312 GCA_964418135.1 uncultured Desulfobacterales bacterium | reverse complement strand
TTGGTCATCGTGAACATCAAAATGGTGTTGGAGATGGGGAAATTGGCGCCGAAATGGATGAGTTTGTTCTGGACGTATGTCATCAACGCAACGACCACGATGATGGCTGCGATGATGATCATCTCTCGCTTTCGACGTTTTCGATCTTCGGAAGAGATGTAGGAAGAGGCTGTTTTGAAGCGGTTGCGGTTCATGTCAAAATCTTACCGCTGGTGACGTGATTTTGCAATGACTGAGTAAACCGCTGTAAGAACTGAAACGCACCTGGCAGCAAGTTACCGTGAAGATACTGGCCGATTCCATCAAGATAACCGTCAATCTGCTTGGGCCGACATGGAGCGGATCGGGTTCACCATCCCGCCAGACTTTCAGCTCGATTCCCAGAGTGGCGCCGGCGTACCGCACGCATCAATTCATCCGGCCCCATCCGATGGCGTATTCCCGGTCGATGGTGCCGCCGGCGTTGACCACCCGGTGTAAAAATGCCAACACCAGGTGCGGAGCAGCGATTTCGTGATACGCAACAGCGGCTCGGCATGCTGCGGCCAGAAGGCAAGGAAGGCGTCGATCAATTGGTCGGTATCGAGGCCGCCGTCTATTCTGAGAACACTGGTTCACCTTTCCTGAATTGTTCCATCCTATATGGCATGGCGACTCCCTCCAATGCATACTGTGCCAGCAACTGGTTGATAACGGTCGAGCCATCTTCCTGCTGCTTTGAAAAACGGCACATTACCCCCTCATTTGAAATGGTGTTTCCCCTGTACCACTTGCTCATGCCGAAACTGATTGGCCCAAACAGTCCGAAATAAAGTAACCCGCATACACCGCGTGTTGTTTTTAAAATACCCTGCATACCCCGCTGATTGAAAATAAATTGAAAAGGTCTCCTGACTTGAATTTCTCATATCCGATCGAAATGGGAAAACTGCATGGTAAAGGTTCCTCTGCCCTGTGTGGCGGACCGGATGGCGGTTGAATACCCGAACATTTTTGCCAATGGAACAATGGCCCGAATGGATTGAAAACCGATTTTGGGCTCGATGGCCTCGATCTTTCCGCCACGGCTGTTCAGGTCTCCGATCACATCACCCGTGAAAGCTTCAGGGACGAATATCTCCACATCCATGATCGGATCGAGCAGGAAAGAATTTCCCTTGGTCAATGCATCTTTGCAGGCCATGGATGCACTGACCTTGTATGCCAGATCGGTACCCTGGGATTCCCGCCAGGAGCCGCCCACCAGGGCTGCTTCGATATCCACCGCCGGATATCCCATGAGGGTTCCGCTTTCCAGTGATTCCATAACCCCTTGCTCGATGGCTTTCATGAACTGGGGCGGGATGATACCTTCGGAAATATCCAGAACGAACCGGCTGCCGGTCCCTCTTGAAAGCGGTTTGAGGCGGATGGCGACTTCCGCGTAATGCCGTTGCCCCGCCACTTCCTTTTCGAAAACAGCGGTGGCCTCGGCTTCCTTTTCGATGGTTTCACGGTAAACCACCTGGGGCTTGCCGACGTTGACGCTGGTATTGAATTCGCGTGTCATCCGGCTGACAATGACCTCGAGATGCAGCTCTCCCATGCCGGACAGAATTTTCTGCCCGGTATCCGGGTCTTCCTTGACGCGAAGAGTTGGATCTTCCGCGATGAATTTTTCCAGGACCTGATCGAGCTTTTCTTGATCCGACCGGGTTTTGGGCTCGATGGCCAGTGAAATGACAGGTTCGTAGAATTCCATTCTTTCCAGAAGGATGGGATGATCCGGCTGACAAAGCGTTTCGCCGGTCGAAGAATCTTTCAGGCCCATAACGCCTACAATGCTTCCCGCACCGGCTTCTTCGATCCGGTCCCGCTTGTTGGCATGCATCTGAAGAATGCGGGACAGTTTTTCCTTTTTGTTTCGGAATGGGTTGAATACATCGTCGCCGGATTTGATCTTTCCGCTGTAAATCCGCACGAAAGACAGTTTGCGGCCTTCGGCCATGGAGACCTTGAAAATCAGGGCCGCCAGCGGCGCCTTGTCCATGGCCGGGCATTCGATGACGGCATTTGTTTTGGGATGAACCCCCTGGATCGGCGGGACATCGGCAGGACTGGGCAGAAACTGGGCAATGGCATCCAGAAGCGGCTGAATCCCCTTGTTTTTGAGCGCTGAACCACACAAGACCGGAACGGCTTTCAGCCCAATGGTGGCATTTCGAATGGATTCCAACAGGAAATCGGGTGCGATCGGTGTTTCCGACAGATAGGCGTCCATGATTCGATCATCGACTTCGGCCAGCGTTTCGATCAGTTTGTCCCGATAATTGCGGGCCGTGTCTAATCTGTCTTCGGCAATGTCTTCAAGGGTGAATGTGGCGCCCAGCGAGTCGTCATCCCAGACGATCTGCTTGAGATGAACGAGATCGATTACTCCGGTAAAAGAGTCTTCTTCGCCGACCGGCAGTTGCAGGATCAAAGGATTGGCATGAAGCCGGGTGCGCATCATATCGACGGTTCGGAAAAAATCGGCGCCGACGCGGTCGAGCTTGTTGACGAAAGCGAGTTTGGGAACATGGTATTTATCGGCCTGTCTCCACACGGTTTCAGACTGGGGTTCGACGCCGCCGACCGCACAGAAGACGCCGATGGCGCCATCCAGAACACGCAGGGATCGTTCGACTTCGATCGTGAAATCCACATGGCCCGGTGTGTCGATGAGCTGAATCTCAATATCTTTCCAGTGACAGGTGGTGACCGCCGATGTGATGGTAATGCCTCGTTCCTGTTCATCGGGCATCCAGTCCATAATGGCTTCGCCGTCATGGACTTCTCCGATTTTATGAGATTTTCCGGTATAGTAGAGAATGCGTTCGGTAACGGTCGTTTTGCCGGCATCGATATGGGCGATGATGCCGATATTGCGGATGAAATTGATTTTATGCTTTTTCATGATCTTCAACCTGTTGTCATTAAAAAAATGTAAATTTTATGGCAACAGGCAGGCGATGTCAAGGAAAGAGAACCGATGTGTCTTTTCGGTAATGAAATCGAATCCGGACATGATGTCAGGAAACTCCGAAAAACGATTTGATTTTGTGAATGAATCCACTGGGGGTGGCGGCCGCCAGCGCATTTTGATCGCCCTTCTGCATAGCCAATTGTTGCTGCCGCTCGGCCAGCACCTGACCGAGATATTCAGAAATACCAGAATTGGCGGAAATGATTTCTGAAAAAATGTCTTTTTGAATCTTGATGACTTCCGTATCCTGAAGGGCGCGGACGGTTGCCGTCCGTGGCTCGCCGGTCAACAGGCTCATTTCCCCGAAAAAATCTCCTTTTTGAAGAACAGCCACCTGCTTGGCTTGCTGCCCCTGGCTTTCGAGAAGCACTTCGCATCTGCCTTTGGTGATGATATAAAGGGAGTCTCCTGCCTCCTGCTGCCGGACGATTTTCTCCCCGTCGCCGAATGGCTCGATTTTTACCTGACGGGCCAGTTGTATCCGTTCTTCGGAAGAAAGGGGAGAGAGTACCGGAACCTTTTCAAACATCCGGGCCATGTCGGCGCAGCGATGTTCACGGGTTGCCGCCTGGTGAGTTCGTTCCTCATGAGCGTGAAGAATGTTGTGGATTGGAAACGGAATGGTGATGTCGTTGCGTCTGAGAGCGTACCATATCAGAATGCTGATATCGGATCTGATTTTGGGCTCGTTCGAGAAATTCTCGTGCCAGAATCGAATTTCATATTGTATGGCAGAGTCTCCGAAAGAAGTCAGGAGAATATCGGGAGCCGGATGCTTCAGGACTTTCTGATGTAAATAGAGGACTTCAAGAATGACTTTTTTGACTTGATCCGGGGGTGCCTCATAATCGAGGCCGATCGATATCTTGGAACGCACCTTCCGGTCCGGTTTGGAATAGTTTGAAAAAATACGGCCGGTGATTTCAGCATTGGGGATGTTGACAAGAATCTTGTCCCGCGTAAGAAGTTTGGTGGACTTCCAGTTGATACCGGTCACCATACCGATAAAATCGCCGACCTGAATCCAATCTCCAATGTCGAAGGGTCGCTCGATCTGAAGGACGAGCCCGAAGAAAAAATTACTGAGCAGCGACTGTGCGGCAAAACCTAGAACCACTGTCAGTGCGGCAGATGTGGTGACTAAGCTGATCAGATTGATATTGCTCTGCAGGCGAAGGACAACGAACACCAGAATTGCATAGCACAGAAGCAGTATAAAATCCCGGGTGATTCGGGGAATGGGTTTTTTCCCACGAATTTTCAACGGAATCTCCAGCGCAACGGCAAAGACCAGTCGAGCGACCGCCCAGGAAAGAAGGATGGATTCCGATACGGTCAGCCAGATATCCCAATCTGTTGTTGAAATGAAATATTTTGTCAGACAGGAAAAAAAACGGAAACAAAAATATACAATAAACAGCGTCAGGGGAAGTTCAGGAAGTTTGGAAGACCTTTTCGACGTCAGTCGATACAGGCAGATCAGGGCAATGGACAGAAGCGACAACCAAGAAATGGAATCGATAAACGATGGCACGTGATATATCCTGATGTATTGTTCACGGGTTTAAGGCGATTCCCGGCAATGATCAAACCATTCAGAAATATGAAAGATGAATCAAACTGGAGTTATCCGTCTTCATACCCCATACTTTTGAATATGGTATTTTTCTGAAAGTCCATAGAAACCGCTCACATAAAGAATGGCAACAATAAAATCAAAAAAAGGGGCAACCGAAATCTCGGTCTACCCCTTCGGACTGATTTGACTGAATACATCATCGATAAAAGATGGTACGTATGTCAGACAACCGCATCAATGTCTGGCGTAAGAAATACCCCACCATTTTTCCTGTGTTGATTTTTCTGCTGCTTGATCGGTTACACTTTTGAATCCCCACCAACTGAACCCCAGATGACTCCAGGTTTTGTAGTGGGAGTTGTGTTCCATGTATTCGGATTGTTTGATTCCGGCGCATCCGGCCAGAAACATGCCCAAAGCAATGATCAGAACCATTTTTTTCATGATTTTCCCTCCTTTTATTGTATAATTAGCAAAATGAATATATTGTTCTACCCTATATTCTCCTTATACTTCTCCATATTCTCCGCCGATTTTCATATAACAAAATCTCTAATAGTGCAATCAAAATTCTGAAAAATATCCACAACAGAAAATAACCCATCAGAATTTCAAAAAAAGCGATCCTGTCAGTGGATATCACACCCGTTGATTTTCTGCAAAGAATTGTTTCCGTATACACGAGATTGAAAATAATGCCTTGAAAAACCGTTCATGTTCGAATAGATAATAAAAATGTCCGATAACTTATCGGCATATTCCGATCAGGAGGCTGATGTATGGAACAGAAAATTCTGGTTGCCCTGGACGATTCCAGGAATGCGATGCGAACGGTTGAATTTATTGCCAGAACTTTTTCACCAATAGAAAATGACATTACCCTTTTCAGCGTTATTCCAGATACGGCGGCACTTTGTGATATGAACAGCCCTGAACTGACGCCTTATTTTCTTTCTCAGCACAGCAGTTTCTCTCTACTCGAAGCGCAGAAGAAACAACTGATCGACGAAGCATTGCAACAGGCCAAAGACATCCTGGTAAAAGCCGGTTTTACCGCTGACCGTATCCACTTTAAAATTCAAACAAAGAAAAGAGGCATTGCGCGGGATATCATCGAAGAAGCCCATGATGGGTATGCCATTGTCGTTTTGGGAAGAAGAGGCCTTTCCGGAGTTCAGGAATTTATTCTGGGCAGCGTATCTCAAAAAGTGATTCACAGCATCCGGGATATCTCGGTGTTGATTGTAAACTGATCTGTTGCACGTTCGTCATTTTTCAAAGGCTCATATCCATGATGCGTTCCCCCCGAACGGTTGCTTTTACCAGAAATGCAACCAATGTTTTTTTTCATATTCTGACGGCTTGCAACCTTACCTGTCGCCATTGTTATATCAATCCTTCACAGCACGGCACGGCAACCCTGGATATCGATACGATCGCGGCCTGGCTGGCAGCGTTTACCGGTAACGAAAATCCGCCCCATGTCATTTTTCTGGGGGGAGAACCCACCCTGCATCCGGATCTTCCCATTGCCGTAAAACACGCCAGACGCCTGGGATATCAATCGATTACCATCGATACGAATGGTTATCTCTTTCATGACATTCTGAATCGTGTGCATCCGGATGACGTGGATTTCTTCAGTTTCAGTCTGGATGGGGCCACCCCCGCTGTCAATGACGGCCTTCGGGGAAACGGCTCCTTCCAGACCTGTGTGAAGGGTATTCGACAGGCGGTTTCCAGAGGCTTTCTCACCAGTCTGATTTATACGGTCAGCCGTGCCAATCTCCATGAACTTGAAAAAATGCCGGAACTCCTCCGGGACCTCGGAATCCGCCGGTTTTTCATTCAAGTTGTGGGGATGCGGGGCAAGCCCGCTCAGGCGGATGCATCCGATCCAGACAGAATCGAACAGGTTTCTCCGGATCGATGGCTTGACCACGTGCCGGCCGCAGCCAAAAAAGCCGCGGATATGGGAATCGACGTCATCTATCCCAAGGTTTTTCTGAGACCGGGCGAGCCATTTGCCTGTGCCGGGAGGGTGGCGGACAATTATTTCATTTTCCCGAACGGCCGCGTTTACCGATGTCCCCTCTGTGAAGATTTTCCGCTTCACAGTCAATTTTTCGATAACGATCGCCGGTTATTCATGCCGGGAATCAATGAAACAGATCTTTTTAAACTCGATATTCCGGAAGGGTGCGTCATAAATCGGATGGTCCAGCCTGGCAACATTCGGTATCTGCCGGATGGGTCACCGGCATATCGCATTGCCTGCTGCCTGTTGAAGGAAGAAATTTGTGGAGGATAAGACTTTGAATTCGAATCTGATTTGGTCGGAGATTGATTTAAATGCCATTTCCAGCAATGTACGGGAACTTCGCCGGATCACCCATCCCGATTCCCGGTTGATGGCAGTGGTCAAGGCCGATGGGTATGGCCATGGCGCCGTTGAAGTTGCGTTGTCGGCATTGAAAAATGGTGCGGACTGTCTGGGGGTGGCCCGAATCGATGAGGGCCTGTATCTGCGAAGAGCCGGGATCACCGCACCGATATTGATTCTGGGGTATACCCCGCCGGAGCTGAGTACCCATATCGTGGCACATCGACTGACACAGACCGTTTATACGTTCGAGGCCGCCGAAGCCTTATCCATGGCGGCCGATCAGCTTCAAACAAAGGCAATGGTCCATATCAAAGTGGATACGGGTATGGGCCGGCTCGGCCTGCTTCTCGACAGCCCCCGAATTTCTTTGCTGGGAAAGCTCCTTCCGGGCAATGCCCAGCGCGTCATTGAATCCATATCCCGACTCTCTCATATAGAGATCGAGGGCATTTTTACGCATTTTGCGTCGGCGGACGGTTCAGACAAGACATACACCCTTGAACAACTGGAGCGGTTTCTGGAATTTCTGGAAAAGATGAGAATCCATGGTCTGGAATTTCCTATCCGCCATGCCGCCAACAGCGCAGCGGTGATCGATCTGCCCGATACCCATCTGGATATGGTCAGAACCGGTATTTCCCTGTACGGGTTTTATCCGTCCGCCGATGTCGACAGGGATCGTCTTCGTCTGATTCCGGCCATGACCCTCAAGACCCGGATCATTCAGGTTAAAATAGTCCCAGCCGGATTTCTTGTCAGTTATGGATCGACATACCAGACCGAGAGCCCAACCGTGATCGCCACGGTATCCTCCGGATATGCAGATGGACTCGATCGCCGGTTGTCGTCCCGAGGGCGGATGCTGGTACGGGGAAACCGGGCCCCCATCGTCGGGCGGATATGCATGGACTTGACCATGTTGGATGTGGGGCATATTCCGGATGTTGCTGTCGGCGATGAAGTGGTGATTTTCGGTAATCAGGGGAGCGAATGCATTCCGGTGGAGGAAATTGCCGAAAGTCTGAACACCATTCATTATGAAATTGTCACATCGCTGTCATCGCGTGTCGATCGGGTTTATTTGCCATGCCCCAAAACTCCTTTACAAAGCAAAGACCATGCACTATAAAAACTGCAGAATAGAGCATTCGACTTGTTTTCTGCCTCATACATGATACGGAGGATGCCGTGACGGATGGAATTACCCTGGTGATTGCCACGAAAAATACCGGAAAGCTCATTGAAATTGAATCGTTGTTAAAAAAATATCCGATCAGCCTCAAAAGCCTTTCGGATTTCGGGCCCATTCCTCTGGTCGAAGAGGATGGCCTTTCTTTCGATGA
>CAYQKZ010000138.1:0-8470 GCA_964418135.1 uncultured Desulfobacterales bacterium | reverse complement strand
TTGATCAGCAACTTCGAGACGCCTGGAAGCGTGTTCCGCAGTGGATGTTTTGATAAGTAAAGGGGGGACAGTTTTATTATTTATTTTGCCAAATGGATATTGTTGTGTTAGGCAACCCTCATGAAATAATCTCCCAGATCGAGATGTGTTAAATTTGCATGGATGAACATGAATAGTTGTAATGGGTTATCCGCACCATATCATCCAGCAGGGAAGGCCAAAAAATCGAATAAATAATTCTGTCCCCTTTATTCACCTCGCAGTACACGCCGGAGAACTTTTCCCACCGGAGATGTCGGCAGGGTCTCCCGGAATTCGATGGACTTGGGACGTTTGTACCCGGCTAGTTTGTCTTTGCAGAATTCTATGATTTCCGTTTCTGTCGCTGTTTGTCCGGGCAGGAGCTGTATGAATGCCTTGACCGATTCACCGCTGTGCGGATCGGGAAGACCGACTACGGCAGCGTTTGCGATCTTGGGATGGGTGTAGAGAACTTCCTCGACTTCCCGGGGATAGCAGTTGAATCCGCCGACCAGTATCAAATCTTTTTTCCGATCCGTAATGACAATGTAGCCTTCCGGATCGATATGTCCCACATCTCCAGTCAGGAAATATCGCTTTCCATTGATTTCACGAAAAACAGCCGAATTTTCTATTGGCTTATCCCAGTAACCAGACATGACCTGGGGTCCGCTGACCGCTATTTCACCATCCACGCCCTGAGCCAGTTCCGTTAGTCCGGTATTGGAATCGACGATTTTGATGTCTGTGTTGGGCATTGGAAAACCGACCGATCCGAATTTTCGATCTGTGGAATTGCTGGGATTGCCGGAGACAACCGGCGCTGTTTCGCTGAGGCCGTATCCTTCGAAAATAATGCACCCGGTCTTGGCCTCAAATTTCTTGGCAACCTCAACAGGCAGTGGTGCACCACCGGAAGCACAGCATTTGATTGACGACAGATCAAACCGATCCAGCAGCGAATGATTGGTAAAGGCAACAAAAATCGTGGGAACGGCAATGACCTGGGTGGTCTTGTATTTTTGGACAGCTTTCAGCACATCGGTGAAGGGCGGTGTTCCAGCCCTTGGGTCGGGAATACAGACTAACCGGCTGGCAGTGGCACAGGCCCCCAGAAGGCAGAGCGTCATACCAAAAATATGATACCATGGTAGAACACCAAGGTAACAGTGATATCCTCCGCAGCGGGTCTTTTCGGGCGGGCCGCCGGGTTCATGGGGAAACCGGGCCCATTCAAACACAGCCATACAATCAAAAACCAAATTGGAATGAGTCAGTGCAGCACCTTTGGGAACACCGGTGGTACCGCCTGTATAGATGATGAGAGCCAGGTCTTGCGTGGGGTCGATCTCCATGCGGGAAGCCTGAGGGGAAGCCGCAGACACGATATTGTCGAAAAAAAGATGACCGGGGACATGACTTTCTGCCTTCGGAATCTTTCCCAGTAAACTGCCGATAATTCCTTTCAATGTCGGCAGGTAGGATTTGACGTTGCAGATAACCACCGTTTCGACCTCACTGCCTTCGATCGCCTTGACAGCCGTTGGATAAAACTGCGGATGATCCATGACAAACACCATCCTGGCTCCGGAATCCTTGAGTTGATAACTCAGCTCACTGGCCGTGTAGATTGGGTTGCAGGTTACACAGACAGCGCCGGCTTTTAATATTCCAAAGAAAATTGCCGGATAATGGGGGAGATTCGGCAGAAAAATCGCCACCCGATCCCCTTTCTGAATGCCTTTGGAAGCCATGAAAGAGGCCAGCCGGTCTGATGTATCCTTGACCTGGGCATAAGAGCGCATGGCATCGCTGAAAATCGTGTAGGTCTGATTCGGGAAATCGCGGGCTGCATCATCGAGAAAAGAAAACAGGGGTTTTTCAAAACCGGAAATCTCGCGGTGAACGTCTTTTGGCCATCGGGTTGTGGGCCAAGGGGGAAGTGTCATGGGGTCGGCCTCCTGCTCTGCAATGTATTGGACAGTTATGCATCCAATAATTTCTGGAAAAAGGATTTTTCAGGGTCCTGTGTCTGTAAATCCGGATCGAAAATATATCCAACAGATCGTAAGCTTTTAAAATAAATTGGTTTACGTGGATTTTCCTCAAAATATCTGCGCAGTCGGACAATAAAATTGTCAACCGTTCGCGTCGTGGTTTCTCGGGTATAACCCCATCCGATTTCCAGAAGCCTGTCGCGGGAAAGGGGCTTACCTTTATGGGTGATAAACAGTTTAAGAAGCTTAATCTCCTGCTCCGTAAGATGAAAGGGCCCTCTGGGAGTGATCGCGGAGGCAGTTTCAAAGTCGATCCGGTTGTTACCGAATTCGAAATATCTGGGAATAGACGAAAAAATAGTAGCTGTTTCCTGTGATTTCTGTTGATTCCATGAGGATCGGGTCAGCAATCTTTCGATCCTCAGCAGAAATTCATCGAGATCAAACGGTTTGCTCAGATAGTCATCCACGCCGTACGATAACCCTTTGACCTTGTCTTCCGAGGCTGATTTGGCTGAAAGAATGAGAATCGGCAACTGCTCATCCTCAAGCCGAATATTCTGCAGCACGGAAAGTCCATTGATTCCTGGAAGCATGATATCCAGTACAATCAGATTCGGCCGCCATTCTTTCCAATCCTGAAGTCCGGCGAATCCGTTGACGGCAATTCGGACAGAATACCCTTGCAGTGAAAGATTGAGTTTCAATCCCTCAGCAATGTGTTCATCATCTTCAATAACCAGAATGCGTTGTTTGCCGGTGGCTCCCATATCGCGACCTATGAATATCAATCATTGATGGCAGATGTTTTGTATGGGAAAATAACTGTAAAAACCGATCCTTGACCGATTCCCGAACTTTTTGCAATTATTTTTCCCTTGTGAATACGAACGATGGTGTCCACAAGAAACAGGCCGAGACCACTTCCCTTGGCTGTCATGTCGTCGGATTTACCTACCTGATAGAATTTCCGGAAAATTTTTCGGATTTCCGACTTTTCCAATCCCATTCCGTTGTCGGCAAAATGAATATAGAGTTTATTGGCTCGATGCGCAATCGTGATGTCGATTTCGGGAGTATCAGACGTATTGTATTTTGATGCATTGGTCAAGATATTCATCAGCAGCATTTCAAATAATGAAGGATTCAGCCGGTATTGATAGGATTTCCCGGGGGGATGATGAAAATGAATCTGGCATTTGCGGAACTGATCCGCATGGTTGATAAGAAAATGCTCGATTTCCGTGACGACATCCAGCGTGAAAATTTCTCCACCATAGCTTCGGCTTTCGATTTTGGCGATGTTTAAAATCCGATTGATGGTGTTCGATAACCGGGCGACATCCTGGGTCATGTAGCGGATGTATTTGAACTGATCTTCGTTGTACAGTTGATATTTTAAGGCCGTATCCAGATACAATCGTAACGAGGTTACCGGCGTTTTCAGTTCATGCGTGAAATTATTGATAAAATTGTGCTGAAGTCGGTAAAGTTGATACATTTTTTGTTGATAGATAAATATGATGAGAATGCCGATCAGGATGATGCCAACCAGTAGAGAAAGCACGAGAATCACGATCCAGGTGCGGGACTCGAGTACCTGTCTCCGATCCAGGTCAAATCGCTGTAAAATATCCAGAAGAACCGAATTCACTTCCATATACCAGTAGATATACAGAAAAAGCGACACGCCGAGGGCAACGGTGGATAGAATGAAGATGAATATGGGATGAATGTACCACCTGGATTCAGACATGCTGTCAATACTCTAAATAAAGTCGAAATGGAATGTATCAGTTTTTAAAATTCCTATAACAAGACGGTTGAAGATGTCAACTTGCATTTCCGACACAACCAGGATGCGGTCTCTGTAAAACTTTTGTAAATAAGCAGATTCATTCTGTTATTTCAGTTCTTGAATCACTACAATAATAAAATTAAATTGAAATGAGCCGATTCGAAATGGATCATCAACACGAACCCGTGTACAACTCATTGAAAGGAAACCAAACATGTTCAAATATCTGCCCGGACCGGTACGTGGATGTTTATCATTGATTCTGTATTTTTCGAATACCATTCTTCTGACGGTACCGCTGCTCTTCATAGCTGTATTCAAGTTCATGATCCCTGCTGGAATTTGGCGGAAGTATACTGACCGGATCATTAACTGGCTTGCCGGCACCTGGATATCGATCAACAACTGGAATATCCGGCTGACAAATCCCGCCATATGGGATGTTCAAGGTGTCGATGCGCTAAACCGGAAAGGATGGTACATGGTCGTAGCCAATCATCAATCCTGGCTTGACATTCTGGTGCTTCAGAAAATTTTTCATAGAAAAATTCCGTTTTTGAAGTTTTTTTTAAAAAAAGAACTGATTTGGGTACCTTTTCTGGGTCTGGCATGGTGGGCGCTGGATTTTCCGTTCATGAAACGCTACACCAAGTCCTTTTTAAAAAAGCATCCGCATCTTAAAGGAAAGGATCTTGAAATCACAAAGAAAGCCTGTGAAAAGTTTCAGAATATGCCTGTTTCGGTCATGAATTTTCTGGAAGGTACCCGTTTTACAGCCGAGAAACATCGCAGACAGGTTTCTCCTTTTGTTCATCTGCTGAAGCCAAAAGCGGGCGGCATTGCTTTTGTTTTGGCTGCCATGGAAGACAAAATGCATCAAATGCTGGATGTCACCATCGTTTATCCGGATGGGGTCAGAAATTTCTGGCAGTTTCTTTGCGGAGACGTTAAAGAAATCCGCGTGCGTGTAGAATCCCGGCCCATCGATTCTGAACTGATCGGCGACTATTTTTCCGACAAGAAATTTCGTGTGACATTTCAGAACTACTTGAATCAGATGTGGGAAGGGAAAGATATCCTGATCGCATCTTTGATGTATCAGAACGTTGTTTCAACCGTTCCGGCATCCGAGGCAGAGAATATCGAAGGATCGGGTGTCCGCAGCAAAATGGAGCCGGATATGCTCCATTCCTGAACTGGATCGAGTCCTGCCGCATTCCCGCAAGCCGGAATATCCATATTCCGAGAAAGTATGTTTTTTTCCTGGTTGACAAGGGATTATATTTTAACTATCGTGTCATGAAATTCAATGTATGGTTGCCGTTGGCGATCTGTCATAATTTTTCGGAAACTTTCAGTCGAAGAGACCCTGACAACAATAAAAGAATCAAACCATGCGTTTTCATATCAGACGAAATGCGTTGATCTCCGGATGCCTGGGGTTCTGCTTAATGCTATTATCCGCTTGTACCATGACCGGTCAGCGAGCTGATCCGCCACGGATTACCCTTTCCTCCATCAAGATTCAGGATATCAATCTTTTCGAAGCGGTTCTGCATATAGAGATGCGTGTCGTAAACCCACAGAATGAATCCTATGACATCAAGGGAATAGATTGTGTGCTGGACTTGGACCAGGTCAAGCTGGCATCCGGAGTATCCAATACACCGACCCATATCCCTTCGCTCGACTCCGCCGTTATTCCGTTGACGATTTATTCTTCGGTCGAAGATATGGCCAAATGTTTGAAATATCTAAAAGGCAAAGATAAAATCAATTATAATATCAAGGGAAAACTGTATATGGCCGGAGGCTTTTTAAAACCATCCATGATTGCCTTCAATACCGAAGGCCAGATTTCCATGCAGGGTTTCAACGACTTGAAATTATAGATATTTCTGTGTACGTTCCCAATTTTAAACTTGCATCAGACGCTATGAACCGATCAACTCTTTTACTGCCTCCAGCATCGGAGATTTGAGCGGACGCCATCTGGGTTTTATCGCTTTATCTTCCTGCCATTCAAATTCGACTGCTTCCAGCCGTTCCGGAATTGATTTTTCCCCATGCTGTCCGTACACCGTCTGGGGATAATATTCTATCCACATCATGCGGGATGGATCGATATCGAATTCGCCTGTTACGCAGGTTGCAATGTGGCCGGCACAGCTTCGCATGGACAATTTACTGTCCGGAACGTCTGTAACGACAACAATGATGGGCTTCAGAAAAGAAATTCCCTTTATCGTATCATCTTTTCTGAGGTCAAAAATCCGCAGCCTGCATTGGCCGCTTCCCAATCGCAGTTTTCCGCCCCATCCTTCCCAGGAATAGATATTGTCAAAAGTCTGCATTGATTATCCTTTAAAATATCGGAAGTCAGATACAGTGAAATTCATAAATCGGCTGTAGAACAGACTTCCGAACATGGTAATTCATTATTGATTAAATTGCCCAAACAATTGCTGAGAGCAACGAATTCGGCAATGGACAGTGTTTCCGCCCGCCGGGATGGATCAATCGAAGTAAATGTCAGTGCTTTTTCCGCAAGTTGACCAGAGATATTCAGACTACTCGATGAAAGTGCATTTTTCAAAGTTTTTCGGCGTTTTCCAAAAGATGCCTGAATGACACGGGATAGAAAAACTTCATCGTTCGCAGGACAGGGAAGAACCGTTTTAAATCGAATTTCAACCACTTGTGAATCCACTTTGGGTTTTGGAAAGAACTGGTGCGATTTAACGGAGGCGATCGTACGAACATCGGCACAATATTTCAGCATCGCCGTGATACGTCCGTAATTCTTGATGCCGGGCGACGCGGTGATGCGCTCAGCCAGCTCTTTTTGAAACATAAGAATGGCACGGGAAACGACATTTCGATTTTGAATGAGTTGAATCAATACCTGAGAAGAAATATTGTAGGGCAGATTTCCCATAATCACCAGCGGTTTGTCGAACTGATCCGCGATTTCCTGAATATTGACTTTTAGAATATCATTTTCAATGATTTTAATATGTGATAATCGCCGTTCGGAGATCAGTGTTTTGAGCATCTCTGCGATCCGGGTATCTTTTTCAACGGCAACGACATGTCCGGCACATTCGGCAAGCGGAAAGGTCAGTGCTCCAAGGCCCGGTCCGATTTCAAGAACCGTATCGGATGCATCGATCCCAGCCCGTGAAACGATCATTTCCGCAGTGGACGGATCCGACAGAAAGTTTTGGCCCAGTTGCTTTTTGGCCTGAATATCCATGCGGGTTAAAAGAGTTCGGGGAGATGTCATACGAATTGCCTGTATTGATCATTATGTGTCATTCGAAAAATATTCCGTATGTCGGGTTAACCTGCCATGACCGGGTTGATGATGCTTCCGATCCGTTCTATGCTGCATTCCACGACATTTCCCGGTTTCAGAACCACGGGTGGTTTTCTGAATATGCCGACACCCGCGGGTGTGCCGGTTGAAACAATGTCTCCGGGAATCAGGGTGATATCTCTGCTGATATATTCTAAGAGAAACGGGATATCGAAAATCATGTCTCGTGTATTGCCGTCCTGCATCGATACGCCATCTACCCGTGTCGTCAATTGCAGGTTGTGGATGTCGCCGATTTCATCGGGTGTTACCAGAACCGGACCGAGCGGAGCAAACGTATCAAAGGATTTTCCTCTGAACCATTGCGTGTCTCCAAATTGGGCTTCCCTGGCGGATACATCGTTCATCACGGAAAAGCCGGCAATGTATTCCATGGCATTTGTCCGGTTGATCCGTCTGCATGTTTTGCCGATAATGACCGCAAGCTCAACCTCCCAGTCGACCTCTCCGCTGCTTTGGGGAAGTAAGATGGGATCATAAGGTCCGGTGAGTGCGCTGGGGGCTTTACAGAACAGCAAGGGTTTGTCTGGATAGTTGAAACCGCCTTCTTTAGCATGTTCTGCATAGTTTTTGCCCAGACAGATAATTTTGGACGGACGGCAGACCGGACTGGTCAACGGAACATTCAGTGCTTCACCGGAGACATTGACATCGAACAGTTTTTCAAGCCAGCCTTCCGCGAAAAAAGCTTCTCCGATGTCCGGAATGGAAGGATAAATTTTTTTCAAGTCTACCATCAGGCCGTCCTTCCAGATGCCGGGCCTGATTTCACCTTGGGAAATCATACGAATCAGTTTCATGAGGGGTATCTATCCATTAAGAGTTAATCATAATTTCAGCATATCATTTACATACAAGAATGCAATTTGAAATTGATCTGGTTTCTGCCGATAGTCAACAGACAGAGGATCGATTGCAAATTCACCGGGATGATTGCTTGACATTGCAGCGCCATTTTTATACATATCAAAAAATATCGTTTTTCATGTTCATACCGAAGCAATCGGCAGTAGTCTAACCTGTTTTGTCAAATCAGAAAGGAGAATCGCATGAATATCTTGTTTTTTGGACCAAATGGCAGTGGCAAAGGAACCCAGGGCGCAATTTTAAAAGACAAATACAACACACCCCATATCGAATCCGGGGCGATTTTTCGTGATAATATCGGAAAAGGGACCGAACTGGGCGCCAAAGCCAAAGCCTATATCGATAAAGGAGACCTGGTTCCGGATGAAATCACCATTCCCATGATTCTCGATCGTATGAAACAGGATG
>CAYQKZ010000137.1:0-8475 GCA_964418135.1 uncultured Desulfobacterales bacterium | reverse complement strand
TTCAGATCTCTTCCCACCTGGGGGTTCATTTCCACCATGGTCTTGAATGACACATATGCAGAAGCAGCGACCGTCTGGGAGTTGATGAACGCTCATGGCTTCCTTGATATTTCAATGATCTGATCAAGTTGCATGCTTATTTTTCTGATAGCGTTTCTGATTTGGAAAACAAACACAGGCAGGAATATTATGCAAAAGATCATGAAAATAACGAATGCTCCAATCAGGATAGAACCATAAAACCTGAATATATCAATATAAGAATCACCAATCATGTATTGTATCCCTTCACATCAAATATTCATTGCATTATGGAGCTATTACTTTGAAATTATCTCCAAAACATTACCTTGAATATCTGTTTTTGCCACAACTGTATTTTTTACCAGCGCTCCAAAAGAATTCTTTCCCCTGAATGATGAACTGACTACAAGATGATCACCCTTGTCTGAATATCTCGTTTCGATATGTTCATATGATGACGGATCATTCATTGATTTTTTAATGATCTTTTCAAGTCCAGTATGTGATCCATCCCATGAACTGAATGCTTTTCTTATTTGTTCATATCTGATTTCTTCGGGAGTTTTTACCTTTATTGTCTGAGTTGGTTTTGGTTGCGGTGTTGTTTCTTTTGGCGAAACAGGCTTGCGAGCTAGTTTAACGGAATTATCATCAATAAAAGAAAGTACCCCATTTACAGCGATACCTATTATAACTATGCCGATTATTAGACTGAAGCATCCATATTGACGTTTTAACACAAATCCGCAATGTGGGCACTTTTCAGCCTTCGTGCTTACATCATTTCCGCATTCCTTGCATGCTTTAATCGCCAAAGTAATCTCCTTATTTTTAATGGACGAAAGTCATGTATTTAAATATGGGCTGAAAAGTGTACCTGCTTCAATAAAAGATCGGCTATATGTGGGCCAGTTGATTTCCAGATTTTTGTCCATAGCACAGGTGATACGGTTTTTGCAAACATGAAACCGTTAGGAATATATTCAACGCAAAGGCGCAAATGACGCAAAAAAAAAATCTGATGAACCGGCTTTATCTTTGCGTCCTTTGCGCCTTTGCGGTAAAATAAAAACGCGGAAGATGAAAATCCTCATTTACTGACTACTGACTACTGACTACTGACTACTGATAACTAACAAAGGATTCGCAAATGAAAAAACTGGCAGGAATTCTTGGCATATGCGGGCTGCTGTCGGGATGCAATACCCAAACACCCGAGACCATTCAACAGGAGGCGTTGAACGCCATTCAGTCCCATCCGGAGATAATTCAGGAACAGGTGCTGAAAACAATTCAGGACAATCCGGATGTCATTTTGAATATTTTGAGACAGAAAAATATCGAAATGCTTCAAATCGTAGAAAAAGGCAGTCGGGATCTGGCCGAGCAGAAACGGCAGGACCGGATCAAACAGGATCTGGCCACTCCCAGAAATCCGAAAATCGACATCCATCGACCCATTCTCGGCAGTCCCGATGCCCCCATCACGTTGGTCGAATATTCCGATTTTCAATGCTTTTATTGCAGCAAAGCCGCCCGCGTCATTCAGGAACTCGTCAGTAAATATCCAAAGAAAATCCGGCTGATGTTCAAACATATGCCGCTTCACGAAATATCCAAAACAGAAGCCCTGTATTTTGAAGCCATTGCCAGGCAGTCTTTGGAAAAAGCCTGGCAATTTCACGATATGGTCTTTGACCGTCGTGAGGATATTCAACGAGAAAAAGAGGCGGCTTTGTTGGAAATCGCCAATCATCTCGGTGTGGACGAAGCCAGGTTGAAACAGGATTTGAGCGGACGGGAACTGGCGGACATCATCGATGAAGACATCAAAGAGGCCAAATCCTTCGGATTCGAAGCCACGCCGTCGTTCTTGATCAACGGTGTGTCGCTGGTCGGCGCGTTTCCGGTCGAGGAATTCGAAAAAATTATCGCGCTGGTCGAAGAAAAGAAGCAGGCGGACAGCCGCTAATTTTCAACTCCGTTCACCGTTGACGGTGAACGGTCAATGGTTGTTTTTCTCTTCCTGAATCATGTCGAGCAGTTCCTTGGCCGTGATCCGGCCGGCAATATCCCCGCCTTCCAGGAGGGTGCCGGCCAGGTTTTGTTTGTGCCGATGCAGGGCCATGATTTTCTCCTCGATGGTATGCCGGGTGACCAGGCGATATACGGTGACCGGCCGCTGCTGGCCGAGGCGATGGGCACGGCCGGATGCCTGTGATTCCACGGCCGGGTTCCACCACGGATCCATATGAATGACATAATCCGCGGCCGTCAAATTCAGGCCCATTCCGCCGGCTTTCAAACTGATCAAAAAAATATCGCCATCGCCGGATTGAAAGGAATCGATTTCCCGTTTCCGGTCCCGCAGGGGGGTCTGACCATCGAGATAGCGATAGCGGATTCCCCGATGATCCAGAATTTCACGGATCAACGCCAGATGCCCTACAAACTGACTGAAAACCAACACCTTGTGATGGTTTTCGAGCAGATCCGACACAAGCCTTTCAAATAGATCCAGTTTGGCGCCGGGAAGTCGGCTGGCCGGCTGAACCAACCGGGAATGACAACAGGCCTGCCGCAGCTTGACGATTTCACTGAATAGACGGAATGGCTCGTCTTTTCCGGTTCGGGCTCGGCTGTTTTCGAGCAGTCTGACGGCGTTTTTGCGGAGTTCTTCATAAAAAGCGGCTTCTCCCGGGTAAAAATCTACATGAAGCAGCACTTCTGTCAGTTCGGGGAGTTCCGTCAGCACATCGGATTTCATCCGGCGGAGAATGAAGGGCTGAATGATTTTTTTCAGATGCGTCAGGGCCTGTGCATCCCGATGCTTTTCAATGGGATCGGAAAATGTCGTAAAAAAATGTCGGGCGGTTCCGAGCAGTCCCGGATTGATGAAATTGAACAGGGCATACAGTTCGCCAAGATGGTTTTCAATCGGTGTTCCGGTGGTGATGATCCGGAACTTGCCATTCAACGCCATGGCAGCCTGGGATCGTTTGGCCTCGATGTTCTTGATTTCCTGGGCTTCGTCCAGAACAACCGTTTCCCAGATTCTCGAAGAGAGCAGATCGGCCTCGTGCATCATCAGACCATAGCTGACCACCATCACATCGTAAGCCTTGAGTTCATGAACGGTTTTTTCCCGCAGTCGATCCTCCAGTCGAACCGTACTCAGGGTGGGGGTAAACCGCTGTATTTCATCTATCCAGTTCAGACAGACAGAGGCCGGGGCAATGATCAGCGTGGGGCCGTTCGATGCCCGATGCAGCATGATGGCCAGAACCTGGACGGTTTTTCCCAGACCCATATCGTCGGCCAGACAGGCCCCGACGCCCCAGTACGACAGCCGGTACAGCCAGGTGTATCCTTCGATCTGGTAATTTCTAAGCGTTGCCTGCAGATCACCGGGAATTTCGGGAATACGCATCCCCCCGCTCTTGATGCGGCGGAGATGTTTTTCCCAGTTTTCATCCGTTTCGACATGGGAGAGGTTGCCCAGCAATCCATCGATCGACAGTGCGGCTGCCGGATGAAATCGCAGTGCGCGGTTTTTGAGTTCCGTAAGTTCGGCAATGGCTTTCAGTTGATTTTTCAAGTCTTCGGTCAGTGCCAGAAACTGGCCGTTACCGAGGGGGATGAACCGCCTGCGGATCTTCGGAATCATGGCCACCATATCCTTCAGCTCGATCATGACGGCATCATCCACGACAAGCTGGCCGCTGAGTTCGAAAAAGTTCGACCGGCTCCGGACCTTCATGTGCAGATCCGATATCACGGTTTCCCGTGACAGATTCAGTTTTTCGCCTTCCGGCCATTCCACGATGATGCGGCCCTGCTGTTGAAGGACATTGAGTTCCAGAAGAATGTCCAGAAAATCGTACGGATCGGTGATCTGCCACTGCCAGTCCGTATGGGGCAGCGGCAGCAATGCCGGGCAGTCGGTCTCCACATTGACGGCATTTTTCAGCTCTTTCGGCAGATCACGCCGAATCCGGCAGGATTGGCCATCGACATCGCCGATGATTTGTTCAGTTCCTTCGCCGGGTTTGAGTTTGAGCCCTCCGCCCGGGAAGGGTTTGACGAAAATTTCCACCCGGAATCCGGAAGTGCAGGCAGTCAGGTGAATGTGGGGCAGGGGGTCCGGTTCGATATCGATACAGGAAGTCGCTTCTGCGCTGATATCCGAATGAACCGTAATGACGGAAGACAACCCGGCAATGGCGTCCAGAACCTCTTTTCCGGCCGAGACCGGCACGTCGATTCCATTGTCTCCGATAATGCGTGCGATCCGCTGCTGCTCGGCGTTGAGGCAGACGATACTCAGGCGGTTCGGGGTTTCGCGGGTGACGGCAATATGGTGTTCGATCATTCTGGGTGAAAACGTCAGGTGAATGACGGTATCTGTTGTTTCCACCAGAACTTTGGGGATCCCTTTGACGATTTCGATCGGAAAATCCGGTCGATCGGCCAGAAAAACCAGTGGATGGCCGACCAGGGCGGGAAGGGCCTTGTCCCAGTCGAAAAAGTACTGGAACACGCGGGCATTGAGTCTGACCTTCTGAATACTGGAAAAAATGATTTGATCCTGTCGGGAGATGTAATCCATTAGCGGATTGCCGAACAGATTTTTCAGCGGGATGGCCCTTCCCGTAAACCAGACTCCGGAAACCCCAAGTTTCTGTTCCCGGGGAATCAACTCGATGTGATGGCCTTTGAGTCGTATCATCCAGGTCAGACGGAGCGCTCCGGGTTTGAGGACATGATGGGACGGCGAATTCAGGGAATAGGCAAGTGCATGCAGCCGGGTTTTCCAGGGCGATTCCGGTTCGATGATGGTAAACAGGCTGTGAATGCCCTGTTCTGCCTCAATCCGGACGATATCTTCCAACACTTCCCGGTTCGTTGGATCGGCGGCACGCAACAAGACGGCACATTCCAGAGTCAGCCAATCCATTTCGGCGGTTTTTGCACGGCGGAAAAGATCGGCTGTCCGCTCACGGGAATCCGGGGTCAGGGTGCGGGAAATTCCGTATTCGACAAAACCGGCCAGATAGTCGATCAGGGGATGGAAACCGGTGCGGATGCCGGCAAGGATATCTGCCGCGGATTCGGTTTCGAATTTCTGGATGTGGACGACAGCGGTCAGGAGTGCGTAAAGAGTATCCAGAACCTTCCCCTGAAACCGGTTGGCTCGGGCTGTTTTCAGGGTGAGGTCGACGATTTCGAACAGTTGATTGTCCGCCTGCTTCAACAGGGCCAGAATATGGAAAACACCGACCAGACCCTTGAAATATTCGATTTTGTTTCGAGACCGTTTTCGAAGTAGATTCAGGTCTGTTTCAAAAGACTGAACAGCCGTTTCTGCATGGCCTTCCAGAAGAATCCCCCATCCGGGAAAACCGCTTAAGAGCGGCGATTTTTCGAATTCCGACAGAAGTTTTCGAGCCTGTGCAATCCGGCCGCCGATCAGCAGCCGCGGTATCAGATGCGAGAGATAATCGGCATTGTCGGCATCGGGGACGTGTTCGAGAAATTCCGGGCTCATGCCGTAGGACAGGGCATCCACATCCGAATCCAGGCAGGATATGGCATGCGAAAACAGGGCGGTCAGGCCCATCGTCTGAATATCCATCGGCAGACGGGCAAACCAGTTTCGATCGAATGGGTTGAGAAACACGCGGGCGAATGGATCGAGAAAATCGGCATCCGTTGACTGATGAGACACAATCTGCCGGTGGCATTCTCGGATATGTGCGGCGTTTATCGTGTAGATTCCGATGCGGAACTCCCGCATCAGCCGATTGCAGTGTTCTTCCGATCAGGCCGAATAGCGATATGAATCGGAAAAAGGCAGCATGTCCTGAACCGTTCGGATCATATCCTGAAAATATCCATCCACCGGGCATTCCGCTGCCCGGCGGATAGCGATTTCCGTAATCAGCGGATGGCATTGGAACCGGTCCGTCAATAGATTCAATGATTGAAGGTTCTGGATTTCCGGATCCAAAGCTTTCAAAGAAACGATATGCGGATAACCCGATGCCGGACGGGTATTGCGAAAGCAGTTGTAAACGATCGGGGCGGTGGTCGGCTCGTGGATCACGGCGCAGAGGTGAAGAACATCTTTTTCCAGAGGGGATAGTTTCTGGTAGCTATCCAACAGGTTGTTGCGGACAATTTCAGATTCGTTCATGCCATATCCTTCCCATTTTTTATTTCATAACAATCGGATGGAATGCATGTCAACTGAAAAGACCGACTTCAATTTACCATTCACTGTTGACTTCGCAAAATCTTCAATTATTATCAAACGAAGCGATATTCAGCAGGGGAGAGGGAATGGACGGTTACGTTTCGAGTAGCCCTGCAATAAGTTAAAATAAGGAATGACCATGGCATCTATCGGCGAAAGATTGTTAACAGAAGGTCTTGTTACCGAACAGGATCTTGAAAAGGCCCTGAAGCGACAGCGGGAGCAGGGGGGCCGCATCGGACAGAACCTGGTGGCGCTCGGTATCATCAGTGAAGCGGATTTGAACCGGTTTCTCAACAGGTATCCGGTTGCCCCCACCCAGATTGAAGAGACGGGAGTGTCGGCTACATTTATTGCCGATCTGATCATGAAACACATTTATTCCCTGGGGGAATTTAAACTGGCAGATGTGGTGGATCGGGTCAAGCTGCCGGTATCCCTGGTGAGCAAACTGGTTGAAATGTTGAAGAAAAACAGGATGATCGAGATTACCAGCGGCGGTACCCTGTCCACGATCAGTTATAATTACAAGATTACCGAACTCGGAAGAAACCGGGGTGTCGAATTGATGGAGCTGTGCCGATATCTCGGTCCGATGCCGGTATCACTGAATGCTTACAGCCGGATGGTGGAAGCTCAGACCGTCAAACATATCATCGTCAGCGAAGAAACCGTCCGAAAGGCTTTCTCCGATCTTGTCCTGAGCGATTCTCTGCTGACACGCCTGGGCCCGGCCATCAGTTCCGGAAAGGCCATTTTCGTTTACGGACCTTCCGGAAACGGCAAAACCGCCATTGCCGAAACCATCGGCGCACTGCTTCCCGAAACGATCTATATTCCCCACGCCATTACCGTGGGGGGGCAGATCATCCTCATGTTCGATCCGGTGACCCATGTCCCCGTGGAAACCGATACAAATATTCCGGATATGGATCATCGCTGGATCAAGATCAAGCGGCCAGTGGTCATGACAGGCGGTGAGCTGACGCTGAAAATGCTCGACCTGGATTTCAATCCCCTATCCAAATATTACGAGGCGTCGCTTCAAATGAAATCCAACAACGGCCTTTTTATAGCAGACGATTTTGGCCGGCAACTGGTCGAGCCGCAAGCCCTGCTGAACCGCTGGATCGTTCCGCTGGACCGTCAGGTGGATTTCTTGACCCTTCATACGGGGATGAAATTTCAGATTCCGTTCGATATGCTCATCATATTTTCCACCAATCTCGAACCGAAACAACTGGCCGACGAGGCATTTTTGAGGCGGATCCGCTATAAAATCAATATTGAACTGCCTAATGAGGAAGTCTATGAAATCATCTTCAAAAAAGTATGCCAAAAAAACGCCATCCCCTTCGACCCGAAAATCTTTCAATATCTGATCCAGAATTATTACCGAAAATACCAGGTCGGTTTAAATGGCTGCCATCCACGGGACATCATCGATCATATCATCGACAGCGCCCACTATCACATGCACGCCCCCCTGCTGACCCGTGAGGGGATCGATGCCGCATGGCGGAATTACTTTGTATAGACATTCAGAAAAATAATGCAGTCACAATCCAATCTCGTTATTTTTTCTTAAAACTTGCATAGATGGTTGTTGATTGGGTGACATAGCCGAAGGTAAAAGTTACGCTTGTTGCCGGCATGGTCGTAACGGTGGCTCCATTGACCACGACACTGGCAACGGTATAGCCGGTATTGGATTTAATGGTAAACGTTTTGCTGCTGCCGTAATTAACCTGCACCTTTCCAGCCGGGCTGATGGTACCTCCCGTGCCGACACTGGCGGTAACGGTCAGAGCCTGCACTTTGAAGCTGACGGAAATGGTGTTTGATTTGGTAACGTTGCTGAAGGTATAGCTGCCCCCGGATGCCGGGATGGTGCTGACGCTTTTTCCATTGACCAGAACACTGGAAACGGAATAACCGGTATTGGGTTTAATGGTAAACGTTTTGCTGCCGCCGTAATCGACCTGAACGGTTCCTGCCGGACTGATGGTGCCGCCGCTGCCGGCACTGGCGGTAATGGCAAATGTTTGTAATTTGAAACTGGCGGAAATGGTACTCGATTTGGCGGTGACTTTGCTGAAGGTGTAGGTGCCGCCGGCTGCAGGGATGGTGTTGACAGTGGTTCCATTGACCAGAACACTGGAAACGGAATAACCGGTATTGGGTTTAATGGTAAA
>CAYQKZ010000136.1:0-8535 GCA_964418135.1 uncultured Desulfobacterales bacterium | reverse complement strand
GAATTTGGTATTCATTTTGACCCAACACAATTGAACACGATGTGTTTTGAAATTCATAATTAATGCTTTTTTTGACCAAATTCCTGGACCAGACAATTAAATGCTTTTTTGTTAACGCACGAGATGTATAACTCGATGTTCAAGTTTTTTTGTAACCTGCTGAAAATACACAGTCAGCTAAATGCATTGAATAAATTCAGCATGAATAAAATCAAGGTGTTACCGTATGCTGGTTGTTGATGAATGCAAAAAACTTGAACATCGAGTATAAATATTCTCCGTATTGCGAAAACCGTTTGCCTCCCCAAAGAGTAATGATGAATTCTATCGGAAAGGTAATAAAAGCAAAGCACTTATAAAACCACGTTCCACCTCGAACAAATGATAGAAAATATCGGAATGTACCAAAACCCGATACCTTAACAATCCTCCATCCGACTTGTTCCAGCAATTCCGACAACTCTCCGTAAGCAAATGAATGGTAATACATCCCGGTCTCAAATCGACCATCCCCTTTTACACGACCAAAACGAGGAGCCGTTTCAGCATTGTAAACCTGAACAATCAATGTTGCACCGGAACGGCTTACTCGGGCAAGTTCACGAACTACAGATGATCTTAAATCGCATGGAATATGTTGTAAAACCCCTAAGCAAGAAACACCATCAAAGCACCCGCTTGAAAAGGGTAGCGACAGAAGGTTGGAATTGCACAATAATATCGGAGGGCGTCTTTTGTATTTTGCAACAAGAAGGCTTTGAAAAGAGAAATCAACACCAATGACAGTCCGTTGCTTATCAAAACAGAAATGAGACAAAAGGGATCCGGTGCCACAGCCAGCATCCAGAATCCGGTTCGTTTTTGTTAAAAGATAGGTTGCTATCTTATCACGAGTCCACACGAACCAAGGCGTTCTGTACTGATTCTGAAGCTTATCGTAAACAGACGATTCTTTATCGCGAATGTGTTTTTCCAATATCTGATCTGGTTTCATATTATCGTCTTCCTGAATTTCTTGACAATGCCGGTAAGTTTTTCAAACACAAAACGGAGCAGAGCAAATAAAAATGGGGCTGGATCGTCTGCTGCAGCACATGCAAATACTTTTTTTCCCTTCAAGGAGACGATATCAGCAACAGAAAAAAATCCTTTTCGTATTTTGGAAATATGGTAATTCAGGTCATTAATTTCATCTATCCATAATACGCCTTCTTTAGCTAAGCCAATCGAAGCAATATTTTCCTGTATCATATCCAGATATGCAAGATATTCTACATGAACCCCGCAGGCATTGGCCAGTAATGTTTGCGTAACAGATCGTGTATTAATCTCGATGATTTTGTACACACCATCTCGGGGGTCAAGCTTGAATTCGGGCTCAGCCAACCCATGATAGTTAATATTTCTAAGGAATTGAACGGCGGTATCAATCGGCTCTGGACGATTGATACTTCTACATACGGTTCCAATACCAAAGTCATCAGGCAACTGCCTTACTTTATCGTAACCGCAAATTCCCAGGGGAACAGACTGCCGATTGAAATAAGTGTAAAAAAGATATAGTGCATTTCCAGGAATGATTTCCTGTAAAAAATAGTCCAGCTTTGCGGCATAGAGAAGCTCTACGGCTTTTTCAAATTCTGAAAACGAGCGAATCACAAAAACTTTTTTTCGAAATCGTTTAATGAACTCATGTGAATATGCAGATTTGATTATAAAAGGATATTCGATATGATTTGCGATGTATATAGCTTCATCAATAGTTTCAGGGAAATAGGACTTGGGGCTTTGGATGGCTTTACGAGATAGGTACTGAAAAAAACGTTTTTTGTTTACTAAAAGATCAATAATGTCCAAAGAGGATATCGGAATTCGGTAAAAAGCATCAAGCGCATCCTTGTGCCTGGAAAGCGCCATGACTTCCGCATCTCCTGTAGGAATAATAACGGGCTTATGGTCAAGGTGTGTACTCAGTTCAATGAGAAAATGAATAAATGCTGTGTCAGAAACTTGGGGGTTAGGGCAGGATAACCGTTGATTAATAAAACTGGAATACCGAACCATACTACAAGGATCAACATCCAGCAAGGTGATGGGTATGCCTTTTCGGCCCAACCCTCTGAGTACACCAAGGTTGTTTACATTATGAATGCCTGTGAGCAATACGCTTTCGGGCATGATGCTTTTCATAAGGGTATCAATATTTTTCATGATTGGCTTTTCTAAAGGTGATTTGACCTTCAGGACAAATCTCTATCAAACAGGACTTTGCCATGTTTAAATATCCAGCACTCTGTGTTATGTCTTTTCAGCGTGGAAATGTGTTTTATTTTGGTTTGTAATCTTGTCGGTCAATACGTTTATGCAGTTGTTCAGATCCTCTGTTCGAAACACATAAATGATTCCCAGATAAATCAGGGCTACTGCAGCGGCAACAACAGGAACAAAAATCCATCTTGGTATCATCATCAATTCAAAGAGTTTTACCATTAAAAGCCCGGATACCAACATGCCTGAAGCTGCAATAATTATCCGGGAGAAACTGGAGAGAATTTGGGATAAATTGGTAATGCCAAGATGTCGTTTCAGCAGAAAAATAAACCAGATCGAAATGGTTCCCATTGTAGCACTGGTGGACAGGGCAATTCCCTTAACACCAAAGAAATGCATAAACAGAAAATTAAACAGCACATTCAGAAGGATGGAGACAGCCCCCATGTACAAAAGAGTTTTGGTATTTTTCAGAGCGGCAAAAAACGTTCCATTGATAAATGTATAAGCATAAAAAAACAGACCCCGCCTGTAGCAGGCCAAGGTTTGTCCGGTCTGACGCGCCGCTTCTATATCGAATGCGCCCCGCTTCAGTAAGAGGATGACCAGGTCTTCAGAAAACAGCACCATCAGACAGGTGATGGGAATGGTTAGAAAGCCCAGAAAAATAAGGGTGTACTTGAAGATGTTCTGTAGGTTTATATGCCGGCCGGCAGCCGCTTCTTCACTGATAAACGGGAAAATGGCTCTTGAAATGGCAGCGATAACCACCTGGATAGGAAAATCGTTGATCCGAAATGCATACCGCAGGGTTGAAACAGACCCTGCGGGAAGTTGGGTAGCCATCATCTGATCCACTAGTAGGTTGGAATTTGCGATCAATTCGCTTCCCAGCATGGGGATAGCCAGCAACCAGAACGATTTCATCCTCTGACGATCAAACGGTAGGGGGGTTGCGTATCGAAATCCCTCACGATAAAGCGAGATGCCCATATAAAATGTTTTTATCAGTGTTCCGATCAGAAATCCCCATACCAGAACATAAATATTCAAACCCGTATCATAGAACAGAAAGACAATAATCGTGATATTCACGAATATCGGGGCAATATAGAGATGAAAAAACAGTTTTCTGGCAAGTAAGATACCCCTAAAGAGGATTCCTGTTCCATCAATAAAAATCAACAGAATCAGAATTCGCTCCAGGATAACGCCCAACAGCTTGTCTTCAGGTTTAAATCCATAGCCAAATATGTGGATGATTTCAGGAGCGAAAACAAAACAGATCAGCGTCAGAAAGGCGAAAAACAGGACAGTTAAATAGATCATCCAAGTGGCATGAGAATCTGCTTCATGATCAGATCGGTTTCGCCATTCCAGATATAAGGGAACAAAGGCTGAAATTAGTGCACCAGAGAAGAGCAGTACAACAATGCCCGGAAATGAATAAGCCACATTGAAAACATCCAGAGATGCAGATACGCCAAACCGATGTGCGGTCAGCATTTCTTTGCCAATAGCAAGGGCTTTGTCCACCAGCGACCAGATCATGATGATGGCGCTAGCTCTTCCAATCTGACTGACAATACTTGCCGATTCATTTTTCAAGTGTTACATCCAACTCGGATCTACGGTTCATCGCCCGTCCCTCTGCAGTCTTGTTATCTGCAATTGGCCGATGCTCACTGTACCCCACCACCTGAATGCGGGATGATGCAATCCCCTTTTGGATCAAATAGTCACGAACCACGTTGGCCCGAATTTCTGAAAGTTTCTGGTTATACCCATCAGGGCCCATGTAATCCGTATGGCCCTCAACAAGTATAGGTAATGTCGCGTGTTCGTTCAAATAGGCCACATGCTGATCCAGCACGGGAACATACATTTTTTTGATATTTTGCTTGTCAAAATCAAAATGAACCATTGCCAGTCGCATTTTTTCAGCTCCGGCAGCCGTTTTCCCCTTTGCCGGCCGAGATACTCTGAGACCCGCTCTTTCATCCCGAGACAGATAAAGAACCGTGGCATAAAGTTGCTGTTTATGATCTAACCAGAAGGCAATGCCTTCTTCATCCAACACGTATTTGTATTTTAATATTTTTCCGGCATTGTAGAATATGTAAAGTTTTTTATTTCCCGGATATTGAAGCGGGAATACCTCCTTTTCCTTCCCTGTTGGATCGGACTCATTTTCGGTTTCAGCCGTGGCCTTGGTTTGAATGATAGGAGAGGGTTGATAATTAAGCTTTTCAACGGAGATGTGTGGTCCAAATTCTTTTTCGATATCGGAAAGCTGAATTCTTTTGAATTGCTGCCTGTTGCCAACAGTTCCTTGAAAAGCACTGGAAAGATAAATCTGCTCAACATGATCGTTCTGGTTCAAAAATACACTTAATCCAAGTAATTCATATTGCAGGCACATCCCTTCACTTTTGATGATATCAGGAGTTCCAAGAATTTCTATGACTTCTTTGTGTGGTATATCTAAGTCGATCAGGCGGAGAGTGTCCTCGAACTGAATACTCATCGTACTAACAGAACGTCCGGTTGCAGGAAATGCCAGAATCAACATCCCACACAGGACAATCATCAAAATTGAAAAATGAGGAAAAGCGGCTTTCCGGCTCTTCGTTTTCTCAGCTTCTTGGCTCTTCAGCTCTTTCATCGGTTCACCCCTTTCGATTATCCTTTGTGCAGCGCTCAAGCAGCGTGCAAAAAACCGACATCCGGTTATCGTTCAGCTTCAAGGCAGACTTCCTAGCTTTTTGCCCAATATCTTCAGCAACTTCCGGGTGATCCCATAGGTATTGGATATGGACTGTCAGTTCCTTATCATCACCTGCTAAATAAAACAAAGCGTTTTGCCGATGAATCGCATATTCCTTTGTAGCCATGTTCACCGTGATTATCAACGGTCGCGCCATTACCATAACTTCCAACATACTGATCTGTCCGGCTGAAATTCGGTAATCTTTCAGGGGAAGAACCACGATCCTGCTGGATGCAATCCATTGAAACATATCCTTGTTGGAAATGAAATTTCGGATGATGCAGACGTTTTCAGGCACTGGAACCTGCGGCTTGTATTTGGCAGATAGAATGTATGTTTGTATATTCAATGGGGTAACCGATCGAATTAACGTGTCAAAATCTCTGTCGCTCTTTCCGAATGAAAAAATATAATCTTGCCTGGAGCAACCCGGCGATTCAAAAGAGGGTGGATATTCTACTAGCGGCAAAAATTTGATCCGACAGCGGGAAATTCCAAACATCTGGCTGTAAATTGCTTCTTCTTCAGTCGAAGTGCAGCAAAAATAGTCAATTCCTGGAATTGCCAACTTCAACAAAGCGATCTGAAGCCGATAAAGCCATCGGGTTTGTGTCAAATCAATATGAAAATCCTGAATGATATGGATCGGCATTTTTTTTACATGAATAATTCGTTTCAGGATGCCATAGCAGACACCGATTCGCATTTGCCACGAGACAATAACATCATAATGTTTTCTCCGGATCAATGCCATAATCGGCATATAAAATTCAGACAAATAATTGGATATATATGTAAACCGACTGTTAATTATATGTTTGAGCGAAACCGGTTGAAGAATATCGACACGTTGAACCTTGTTTTTGAGCAAATGGGGAAAGAGCCAATTTCCTTTTTCTTGCCAGTTAACCAGAATGAGAAGTTTCTGATGTAAATTCAAAGTGTTTTAGTACCTATAATTATATTGTAAATAATTTGTAAGAAAACATCAAAGGTATGCTTTTCAAGCATCACCTGCCTGGCTATGCGTCCAAATAAATCATGTTACATTTATCATCCGATTTCCACAAAACTTAATTAACAAAATGATATTATTATAGATAGTTAAATGTCATTAAATTTTCAAATGCCCTGACCATTTGATGAACGCTGAGATTATCATTGATCAGTTTATGTGCCTGGTAGCTCATATGTTTTTGCATTTTTGGATTTTGCAACAGCAAAATCAGTTTTTCTGACAGGGCAACTGGGTCAGCCACGGGAACCAGAAACCCCGTCTCATTCGGAATAACGATCTCATTCATGAATCCCACATCCGTGCAGACAATTGGAATGCCTGCTGACATGGCTTCGATGGCAGCAACTGACAATGTTTCCTGCTGCGGATAAGAGGACAGGCAGTTAATGTCAACCGCTGCAAAAATATCCCCCAATTGTCGCTGAAATCCCAGAAAATGTACCTGATTTTCAAGATTCAACTCCCGTGCAAGTATTTTCAGAGCTGGCATTTGCGGACCGTCCCCGATCACCAGAAAATGAGCTTCGGGTATGGCGTCCACAACCATCCGGGCAGCTTGGAGAAATATGTGATGAGCTTTGTCTGGCCGGAGCGCCGCCACAATGCTGACTACGGAACTTCGGGGCGATATTCCCAGACGACCACGGGCTTCTTCCTGAGTAAGACGGGACTGAAACCGCTCTGGATCTACTCCGTTATAAATGACGCAAATCTTGGAGTGGGGGATTTTCTCTTCAACAGCGATATAGTCACCATGACCATTTGCCGCAGCCACGACATGGTCAACACCAAGGTGAAGGATGCGCCGCCCCAGCATGGTTAAGCGATGAAAAGGATACTTCTTGAAGGTCTCGTTTTCCCAATTGATACAGGTTCGAACACCTGCAAGTTTGCCTGCCAGAACCCCGAAAAACAGCGTGTTGAGATGATTGATCAAAAAAACGACATCAGTCTGAAAGTTTTTAAGAAGCTTGGTCAGTTTGAGAACCCCGCAGATATCAAATTTCGACCGAATGATTCCGGTGGTAACCGGAAAACCCAGTTGAAGAATTTCCTTTCCGAGGATGCCCGGCTCTCTTAAAAAAACGATATAAAGCTCAAATCGCTGTCGGTTGATATGGCGCAACAGCTCCAGGAGCAACTGCTCAGCACCACCGATGGTCAGATGGGACACCACGACGGCAACACGAGCTTTATGGGAATTGACCATGGCGCTATCTCCGTTTATAATCAGCGATGACAGTTTCAAACAGAGTCATAAGACTGTCCATTTGATCTTTGATAGAAAGATTTTCTTTTACGTAAGACTGACCGGCTATTCCCATCCGAATCAGTTTCTCCTTGTCCGACAGCATCATGTCCATTTTTTGCGCCAGATCATCACAGGAATCAGGCTCAAACAAGTGTCCGGTTACCCCTTCCTGAACTTGCTCGGGAATGCCGCCGATACGGGAAGCCAGAACCGGAGTGCCATTGAGAAAACTTTCATAAATACTGAGCGGCGCATTGTCGTACCAGCGGCTGGGAACTACACTGAACAAGGCTTCTGCGACCCACTTTGTCAGGGTTTGACCGGTCTGAAATCCCAGAAAATGAATTCGGTTTTTTGCATGAGGCTGGATGAGCGCTTGCAGCCGTTCCACCTCTCCATCATAACTTCTACCAATGATATAAAGGTCAGCCGGGGGATTCAGATTCTGAAATGCCCCAATCAGCGTGTCTATCCCTTTTTCATACGATATTCTTCCAAAATAGACCACATATTTTTTTTTATGCCAGGCATTATCCGGCACAGTCCTTCTTTCAACCGGATATTCCAGTACATGCGTCCTGTTCTCGGAAAAACCGCCTTCAATGAGTTTGGATTTCATAAACTGGCATGGCACTACAATGGCGTCTACCAGATCATACAATCGGAGCAAACGGTGGACGTACATGGCGGCAACACGAACGGCCGAGGCTGCCAAATGGTTCTTCACACACCGGTGTTTGAAGCCATTGTAATACTGCCCCCGGACACAAAGAGTGCAGGGCCTTCCATTTCGCAGCAGGGAATAGCTGGGACAAATAAGATTATAGTCTCCGATCTGCATAACCACAGGGATGTGGTGACGTTTAAATGTATGGAAGATGCTTGGCGACATATAATTATAAATATTCAGAACGTAGGCGATATCCGCTCCGCCGATTGCTTCCAGCAAGCGGCTTAACTTCGTTCTGGCTTCAAATGAGTAGGTACTTCTATCCAGAAATCGCAGGATATTGGCTGGAGAAAATCGGATATTGCTTAAATGCGCATGGTCCGGATCTCCGGGAGGCCCCAGAAAATAATCCTGATAGGCGGAAGGCCAGGTGTCGGCATAGCGGACGCTGAAAGGAATGGTAGTATGCCCCATGGCCGACAGATATTCCATTATATTATGAAGATAAGTCTCAGTTCCACCATTCAAGAAAAAATATTTATTACAGAAAACTA
>CAYQKZ010000135.1:7611-8547 GCA_964418135.1 uncultured Desulfobacterales bacterium | reverse complement strand
CCCCTTTTTTCATGAACGGTTCCTTGATCACCTGAACCAGAAGCTCCTGACCGCGCTTGACGAGATGTTGAATGGCATAGTCTCCGGATGAGACATCCTGATAGTAGTCACTGTGAATTTCACTTTTTTGAAGAAATCCATGGCGATCCGCGCCATAATCCACAAAAACCGCCTGAAGGCTGGGTTCGACACGGGTGATGACGGCCTTGTAGATGTTTCCCTGAGTAAATTCTCGGGAAGCGGTTTCGACATAGAATTCTTCGAGCTTGCTGTCTTGAACCTTGGCAATCCGGCATTCCGCCGGATCGATGGCATTGATGATGATTTTACAGCTCATATATGGTTTTGGGGTATCCTCCTTGCATTGATGGATAATGGGTTCATGATGATAATCCGTGATTATTGAATGCAATAAAACTTTGAATAAATATGAAATTGTCGAAAACAAGTCAAATGAATTGTGTCATCTGTCATTTTCAAATTATATTGAATGGTCGATTTATTGAGACTGAGTTTAGCCTGAATCATGAGTACCTCCGACTCAGTCGTTTCAGCCTGATGAGGGGCTCCCAGGAAAACGGCTCTTTTCTGCAAGGATCGATGGCGTTGTTGGTGAAGATCGGATCGGATTCCAGATCGTACCGGGAAGACGCTACAGCGGCCTGCCAGAGTTTTGTCTGTGGGATGGGTGTAAAATGCGCAGGAATCGGCGTGACGCCGGATTTCAAAACCGTTTTGACGTCTTCTTCAATGGATTCCCAGGACTGATCCGGCAGCCCGGCCAGCAGATAGGCTCCGATCTGATCCTGCCGAAATCCGGCGGATTTCAGACAGGACACGGCCGTCTGAAATTCATTTCTCATCACCTTGCGATCCAATCGGTCGGCAGCCGTTGTTTCGAGACCGAGCCGGATGGTATGAAAGCCAGCCGCTGCC
>CAYQKZ010000135.1:2932-7601 GCA_964418135.1 uncultured Desulfobacterales bacterium | reverse complement strand
ATATGCACGGCATTGGGTGTATGGAAACGAACCGTCCGGCCAAGCCCGGAGGCAATGATTTTTTCAAACAGGGGAATGGCATGATCTTTGGAATCCACAAGCAGTGCATCGTCATAAAATGCCATATCCCGGACATGATGGCCAGTATGCCAGTATCGAATTTCTTCGACAATCCGATCGACGGACCGCACCCGCCGTTTCGGATTCAGATAACCGGAAGCACAATAGGCACAGGAAAACGGGCATCCGGTCGATGTCATCAGCGCGATAAACGGAATTTTTCGCTGAAGATCGGCAGCGGGAAACGGAAATGTATCGAGATTTTCCGGATCGATTTCAGGGGTTACAGACCATCCGATCATCTGTTGAATGGTATCGAACAAACTGGTTTCTCCCGGACCCGACACCACAAGATCGGCTCCGGAAACCCGTTCGGCATGATTCTGACAGAGGGTTGCGTATATGCCTCCAAGGATCACCGGCACATCGGGAAATACCGTCTTGATGACGGATATGGTTTCACAGACGCCGGGATACCAGTAGGTCATCATCGAGGTGACCAGCACCAGGTCCGGCCGGGGAAGAGACTTCAAATCCGCTGCAAACCACTCGGGCCGAATCCCATAGCGGCTGTAATTTCTCGGAATATCACCCAAGGCATCGGGTTTCGGGATAGGTGTTTTCAGATACGGCCCCCGTCCGCACCGGGCGGATGGATCGGCATCCGGAAGCCGAGGATGAAACCGGCTCAGACAATCGACATAGGAAATCTTCGCACCATGACGACGCAGCAGGGCACCAAGCATCAGCAGCCCCAAAGGCGCTGCCCAGAAATCATAGGCTGCAAAATCGTGGATCCAGGGATTGACCAGAAGAATGTGAGGCAAAGCAGCGGACATTGTGGCGGGAATGGCGGCCGATCCTCGGAAATTCTTATCCATCGCCGTTGCCGTTCGGGAAATATTCCATGGAGGTTTTTTTCAGCTCTCTCCGGCTGAAAAGCAGCTTATAGGATGGAACGGCCGTGGCATCTGAAATGCTGCGGGCGATTTCCACACAGGCAGATTCATTGCGGGCGTGAATCATCGTATAGAGATTATACGGCCACCGGCTGCTGGGATTGCGGCGATAGCAATGAGAAACTTCCCGAAATGCGGCCATTTTACGCCCCACCTCATCCACCCGTTCCTCTTCCACCTGCCAGGCAGTCATGGCATTGGCTTCATACCCGGATTTCTGATGACGAAGCGTTGCACCCAGGCGGCGGACGACCCCTCGGGTGCATAAATCCTGAAGTGTCTCGAGAAAATCCGATTCGGAAATTCCTATTGATTCGGAAATGAGCCGATAGGGACGCGCAGTGATGGGAATGTCATCTTGAATGGCGGTGATTATTTTCTTTTCCAGATCCGTCAACATAGGGTGATTTAAGGGATACATCAATTGGATGTCAAGGATTATTTCTCAAATGCCGTTGGCGTGTGTTCCGGAAAGAGTCTGAGAATATCGGCCTCGTCGGGTCGGCAAACCCCTCTTTCGGTAATCAGTCCCGTGACAAGTCGCGCCGGTGTAACATCGAATGCATAGTTGGCGGCCGGACTGGTTTCTGGCGGAATCAGCACACTGGCCAGCCGACCATCGGCCAGCCCCTGCACAAACCGGACTTCATCCGGCTCTCGAACTTCGATCGGAATATCCTTCAACCCATTGGTCATTTGCCAGTCGAAAGTACTGGACGGCAGGGCTGCGTAAAACGGAATGTTATTGTCCTTTGCAGCCAGCGCTTTCAGATAGGTGCCGATCTTGTTGGCGATATCGCCTGTACGGGTGGCCCGATCCGACCCGACTATCACCACATCCACCAGACCGTGCTGCATGAGATGGCCGCCGGCATTATCCGTAATCACCGTATGGCGAACACCGCGGCGGCCCAGTTCCCAGGCGGTCAACCGCGCCCCCTGGTTGAGTGGCCGGGTTTCATCCACCCAGACATGAACATCCAGTCCAGCTTCAAAAGCGGCGTAAGTCGGGGCAGTGGCGGTTCCAGGCTCAACGCAGGCCAGCCACCCGGCGTTGCAGTGGGTGAGTACCTGCAGCGATTTTCCCGGTTTTTCGGCCGCTATCCGCTGAAACACGGAAAGCCCATGAACACCGATCAGACGGCAATTTTCCACTTCGGCCTCGGTAATGCTTTCCGCTTCCTGTCCGGCCGCTGCAAGTCTGTCTGAAAAGTTCTTGATGCCGCACACCCGATTCAGCATACGATCCACCGCCCAGAACAGATTGACGGCCGTCGGGCGGCTGGACTGGATACGCCGGCATTCCGCTTCCAGATATGTATCCGGATCATTCCGGTCTTTCGAATTCACCACGGAAAGATAGACGCCATAAGCTGCCGTAACACCTATCAGCGGCGCTCCCCGAACCACCATTTCCCGAATAGCCAGAATGACATCATCGGCGGTTTTCAGATTCAAGACACTGACGATGTGGGGAAGCTGCCTCTGGTCGATGACATGCACGGTTTGCCGATCACTGTTTAGCCAGATGGGTCGAGTATACATCTTATCTGAAATCATGTTTACCTGTGCCTGAAGTATCTGTTCAGAATGATGGTTAATCCCATTGATTCGAACCGGTTTTGGTGTTATTAGAAAAAATCTTCACTTCCATAACACAATTCCAATCCAAACACCAGACGGGATACTCCAGGTCTGGACGATAATCCGCCAACAGAGGAGGAAGAAAATGACAGACAATGTAGCGATAGTACTTTCATGTGGAACCGATAATCCCAACCGGGCGACCCGGGCCTTATTCCTGGCTGCCACCGCAAAAAAACAGGGCAAGAACACCACGCTGTTTCTTTTAGACGAAGCGGTATATCTGGCCAAGGAAGGCATATCCGCCCATGTCCGGGCAGCCACCGGCGATTCTGCGGATGATCATTTGTCTTACCTTCAAGAATATGAAGTGCCGATTCTGGTATGCACCCCTTGCGCGGTTTCCCGAAAAATCAGTGCCGAAGATCTGGTCAAAGGTGCCAGAATGGCTACAGGTGCTGAATTGATCGAGATTGCCTGTAATGGAACGGTCATCAGTCTTTAGATTCAAGGGATCAGGGGGCCGGTTACAAGCCCCCTTCGATATGGAGAGTTCCGAATGAAAAGAAAGACGGGTTATCGACTGCTGGAAGCACTGACGTACGAAGAGCTTGCAAAAGTACTCGATGCAGCATTTTCGATCATCAATCCTGACCACATGGAAGTCTTGTTGTCCCGCCTGGATGGCGGAACAGCCGATATCATTGCAGGACTGATCACCCTGAACCGCAACAGATCTAGAAAAAACATTTCTTCGGAAGAGAAAATCATACAGCAATGGAATCGTTTGTGGGATCTCTGGAACAGTATTGTCGTCAAAATCGGTGATGAAGACGGAGATTACGCCGTTCGCCGTCATACATGGGAAGCACCGGTCTTCAACAGCACTCAGTTTGCCGATGATCTGGAAGAAGTCTGCCGATACCTGCTTCCCCTGATCGAAACCTCTGTTCCGCTCCATGTGGCATCTCCCGACATCTTAATGAATGCCGTCGTTGGAATTGAAAAGAACATGCGGGATTATCCCGACTGGATGGATCTCGAAAAAAAGAAATGTGTCATTGGAACATTCGCCACCCAGTGCATCTTGAAATGGACATGGTTGACCTCTCCGACCCCGGAACAGTTCATCAGTCGCCTGAATCTTCTGGAAGAACGTCTGACAATCATTCTGCTCAGCAGCCAGGGGATGATTTATTTCTTCGAATCCCTTCCGGATGATCATCAGAAACAGATTTTTGACCATATCAAACGTCATGAAGACGACCCGGTCTGGGAAAACCGGCTGAGTCATGTGGACTCGTTCTGGCACCAGATATATCTGAACCTGTCTCGTCGGTTCGACTCCCGGGTGTATCTCGACAATTGTTTGAAACTGGTGACGGAAAACTGGCTGTATGGGATACCCCCGCTCAAGAACCTGATCAAAAACAATCTGTGGGAAGAAGCGGAAAAAGTCTGCAATCTGGTAGTCACCAGTTATGCCGTTCAGGAAGGAGAAGTCGTTTCCTGTGATGTCGAAACCCATCTGTTGGCTGCTGTCGTCAAACGCGGCATCCATCACTTTCCGGATCAGGCGATCACGGAAGTTCTGCAGGATTGGTGCCTGATCACCGAAAAAATAGGCTGTAACGAACGCAACCGCATGATCCGGTTTCAACTAACCACTTATCAGAACCCCTTTGACTGGGACGCTGTAGCCCGCCTGATTTCTCAAATCGGTTTATCCGCAGTTCCCCGTCTTCTGGAAGCTTGGCATCAACATATTTTGTCGATAGCTCTCGGGTTTAAACCCGGGAAAGCCAAAAATTTTTCCAGCTCATGGATCAACTGGCTGATAGAAGCCGGGCTCGACCCTGCCAAGGGAAAACCCTGGTTCTCCAACAAACTCCAGGAGTGGTTGTTGGATATAATGGTCAACGCCAAAGCGTTCATGGAGCAGAAACAGGTGTTTTTCGTGTTGACACGGGACATGGCGGAGCTGACAGATATCAAAACCCGTTTTCCCCAGGTGGTTGAAACATGCACCGCCAGTATCATCGGCGACAAATCCCATAACGGCAGTC
>CAYQKZ010000135.1:0-2922 GCA_964418135.1 uncultured Desulfobacterales bacterium | reverse complement strand
GATTGGCTGAAAAAAATGATGGGAGACAATCATCTTTCCGTCATCATGGAATGCTGGAAAAAATATGCTCCCAAAATGGTTCCCAGCCCCATTGTCGTGATCGGTTCCAATTACGACCTGCATGTCCGCTGGCTGGCGGTCGTCAAAGAGCTGAATCCCGATGCCTATCGTCAGATCATCGAACAATGGCAGTTCGAACACAGCCGAAGACGAAAACTGTGGACAACGATCAAGCGAAAGCTTGGTAATTGATTCCACACTGGGAATTGACAACAAAGGAAGGATATCAGCTCAAAGGCGACGTCACCATCGAACCTTCGGGCTGACGATATGAAAAAACCGCCGGATGGATCGAAGAAAATGACGCAAATGCATAGAAGAACATTTCTATAGACATTCAGAAAAAATAAATTCGCTGCGTTATCGGTCGGGAATGGCCGAAAAAAGCCTATTCCCTTCCTGCTGCCTTGCGAAATGAATTTTCTGAATGTCTATGTTCACCCAGCAGATATTCCACACTGTAAGGGCATGTTTCCGGAAATGTGGATTCCGAAAGGCCGGTTTCTGCAGCCGCTGAAAGGGTTGCAACTTCATATGCCAATATCACCGCATTCAGCAACATGGATTTTAAGGAAGGGTTTTCAGAAATGTGCCGTCTGATTTGTATCCGCTGTGCCTTGATGGTAAGCTCCCAGCTCCGCCCCCTTCGTTCTGGTTGGTAATCCCACTTCAACAGATGTGCAATCAAAACCGTCAACCGGTTTATCAGCTCTTTTTTTTGGCTCTTGCCCATGGATTCGATTTCCTCAATCAGATTTTCAACATCCAACTGACTCAATGCCCCGATCTTCAACAGGCCGGCCTGTTCCTGTGTCCACTGGTAATAATCCTGATCATATAAGCTCATGGCACCCCATCCTCTTTCAAATCATCCATATTACCATGGTTGTTGTGCATCCTGACATATCTCCATTTTACCTCTTTCACATCCCCCAAAACACAGTACATTGCCATATCTATCAGTACCGACACTTCCATCCTGCTCAATAGAACACCATACTTCTCCCCGATAATCCATTGCACAATGACCAAAACCACACAGAATATTGCCATGGATATCTTTCAAAATTCCACCGTCATATGGTGCACAAATCACTCTGCCATACATATCCGATAGACATTTACCCCTCCCACACAATACTTTACCGTACATATTTTGAATGCAATCTGCTTTAACCTGGCTGACAACAGCCAAAGCAATCATTATGCTAATGATTGTAAACCGTCGCATATTTCCTCCATAATTTTTTCTGAATTCGTAACCATCAGATCACGATCGATCGATCTCCCAAAATGCACCAGACGATTTCTAAATTTGGCCATCTGGATCAGTCGATTGGTAAAATCTGCTGATGGGGGATGAATGTTGAGAAAATTTCCATGATCGTTATCCCCTTAAATCTTCTGCACCGAGAAAACATGATACTGCCAGGAGGCCATATCCAGATACAACCCGCGAGTCTGCAAATCCCACCCGTCCCGATCGTAGCAGGCGTCACCGAGCAAATCCCGGAGTCGCCACCCGAAACCGCAAACATCCGAAAACGGTATCCGGACAAAGCATTGACTCTGATGCTCGGCATAGTTCACGGCCACGAGCAAGCGATCGCCGCTGTCATCCTCCCAGGCAAACACGACAAAGGCATCGGCCGACCCATTGCCTTCCCATGCGGCAACGCAGTCGAGTAACTGCCAGCGGCCGTTTCGGACGACCGGATGACGCAGCACGCCAAACAGCCGGTCATAGAACCGCATCAGGTGTTCGTTGACGGGTTCGTCGGGTCCGCGGACAAGATGGGGAGATATCCGCCGGGTGCGTCCCTCGAATTGTCCCTGATGAAAGAATCGCAGCCCTGTGGACAGAAAGGTGATGACTGCCGCCGCTTCATGCACTTCCGGGGTGAAAACGGCCGCCGCCCGCGGTTCGTCGTGGTTTTCCAGAAAATGGGCCATTTTGTTCTGGTAGTCCGGATCGGCCATGAGATGCTCCCGCACCGGCCGGGCTTGTTTCTCGCCAAGGCGGTCATAAAGCCGCTTGTCATAGGTATAATCGAAGCCCTGCTGCTGGAGAGTCCACTCGAGATCCCAGTAAACTTCGGCCATAAAGACGAAATCCGGAAACGCATCCCGAATACGTGCCGTGGCCTGGGACCAGAACGGTTGAGACGGAATTCCCCAGGTGCGTTCGAAAACATCCGGCAACACCAGCATGGCCATATCGCACCGAACGCCGTCGCACTGTCCGGCAATTTTGAGGAGTTGACCGATCATCGCTTCTTGCAGGGAAGGGTTGCCGTAATTGAGCTGCAACGTGTCGGGCCAGCCTGGAAAGAACGGGTCCCGGCCATGGGCAAAAATTATGTCCTGATCGGGATGATCGATCTGGATGTAATTTTTGGGTTCCCAGATCACCGCCTGTTCCGTGCCGGAAACATAATAATCGGGATGACTTTCCACCCAGGGATGATCCAAAGCGGTGTGATTGGGAACGAAATCGAGAATCAGCTTCAATCCCCGTCGGCTCAGCCGCTCACGTAGCCGGGATAGAGCCGCATCTCCCCCCAGATCGGTATGGACGGTGTATCCTGTGATGGCAAATCCGGACCCGGCGATGTCTGCTTCGGTCAGATCCGGCAGTGTCTCTTCGAATTCCCGGCGCCATTCAGGCTGTGTTCGGGAGATATTCCGGCCGGCCGGTCCGGTCTGCCAGACACTCAGAAACCAGATCCAGTCGAACCCCATCTCCGCCAGATGATCCAGCTCGGCATCGGGAATATCATCAAGCATAGCCGGTCGTCCAAGAGAGCGGGACAGTTCCGTCAAACGCACACGGGTGTTGATCTGATACAGTGAAGGATAAAC
>CAYQKZ010000134.1:0-8562 GCA_964418135.1 uncultured Desulfobacterales bacterium | reverse complement strand
CATAATGACCATATAAACAGGAGGACAAGATGAAAAAAAATCTGATTACCATTTGTGTGATATTGACCAGCTTCTCCATGGCGTTTGCCGATGGAGATTTGGCCGGCGTAAAGTCGCGCGGTGTACTTCGACATCTGGCCATTCCCTATGCCAATTTCGTCACTGGTTCGGGAAGTGGTCTATCCGTCGAGGTGATGCAACTTTTCGCCGCCCACATCGGCGTGACATATGAATTTACAAAAACCTCGTGGGATACTGTATTCAAAGATCTGGTCGGCAAAGAAGTCTTTGCCGACGGTGATAATGTCACGTTCGGAAAACCATCCCCGATCCGCGGCGATGTGATCGACTGCGGATTGACCGTTCTGCCCTGGCGGCAGAAAGTGGTGACATATTCCAGGCCCGTTTTTCCCAATCAGGTATGGCTGATTGCCGGCACCCAATCCAATCTCAGGTCGATCAAGCCTTCCAATGATCTGAATGCCGATATCAAGGCGGTTAAATCACTGCTGGCCGGCAGGCAGGTTCTGGGTAAAGCCAATACATGTACGGATCCATCTCTTTATCAGATCGCTGAAATCGGAGGCAAACCGTCTCTTTTTGAAGGCGGACTCAATGAACTGGCGCCTGCCGTCATCAACGGAATATCGGAAACAGCCATCCTGGACGTTCCGGACGCACTTGTGGCCATGGAAAAATGGCCGGGCCAGTTTATCGTGATCGGCCCCGTCTCGCCTCCGCAGGAAATGGGTGCGGCTTTTCGAAACGACAGCCCGGATTTGCGTCAGGCTTTCAACCTTTTTTTCAATGAGATATTGTCCAATGGCTCGTATGCAAGCCTGGTAAAAAAATACTATCCAACGGTATTTGATTATTACCCTGATTTTTTTAAAAATAGCTGAACAAATCCTGATATAACTACGAAAAAATGAACCATCAAGAGATACAACAATCCCCTGACGTTCCGTCTGGGAATCGGTTCTTTTTGAATAAAACAGGGTGGGCTTCCGGGGCGGCCGCATTTCTGCTGATCGGATTCGTCATCTATCTGCTCGCTGTGACGTACCGAAGCCAGCAGCACGTACAGAAATCCGCCATGATTCGTCTGCATGAGAATCTTGTCGGCCTGGCACGCGGCGTGGATTATTTTATTCTGGAACGCCGGAATGATATGCAGAAGTTGGCCATCAACAATATTACGGAAGCCTATTTCACCAACAAGTCTCTGGGAATGTCCATGGAATATGGTTTAAAGGGAAGCCTGACACATATCGCCACACAATTCCGGCAGCTTAACGAAAGTTTTCTTTTAAAAACGGGTGCTGTTTATCACCGAATGGCATTGATTTCAGTTGACGGGGAAATCCTGACCGAGCATGCCGACGCATCCCCCTATTCAATACAGAATTTCGACAAACGAGTTTTTTCTGTGACATCCCCGGTTATGTCCGTTGTCTCTATCGACAAAGTCAATCCCACATTTCTGCTCATTACGGCACCGGTACTTCAGGAAAAGAAGATCGTCGGATTTATTGCCGGATGGGTTTCCCTCGATACCATCTATGAGCGACTGCTAAATACCCGGGGGCCGGTCGAGACACCGGTATCCGGCATGACTGGCAGGATCATTCTGGTCTCGGGAAAAAATGGTCAAGTAACGGGCGATCGCAGAAATACGATACCGGTTTCCGACATTCAAAAGATGCTGGAAGCAAACAATCGGAGTGCCTTAAAGCAACAAAATCAGAATGATCCATGGTTCTTTGAATGGGTGGATGCGGGAAACAAAAACACGCTCATTGCCGTTGCAGCCGCTCTGGAAGGGGTGGATATCCGCCTGTTTCATATTCTCGACCGCCAGCAGATCGTGGACAGTTTCGGGCCCGTAAGTCTTTTGATTACTTTGGGACTGGTCAGTGTGACAGTTATCGGTTTTTTTTTCATCAGTATCCGTTATGGAATCCGTGCCCAAGTGCTGGCCGCCAGACTGAACGAAGCCGGCAAGAAACAAGCTCAAATCATGCAGGCCAACGAGAATTTGGCGATTGAAATTACCCAAAGGCAACAGGCCGAAAAATCCCTGTCCAGAGAAAAAAATCTGCTGCGAAGCCTGATCGCCGCCATACCGGATCTGATTTTTTATAAGGATCTGAATTCGGATTATCTCGGTGTCAACCCAGCATACGAACAGTTCACGGGTGTAAAAGCAGCCGACTTTATCGGTAAAAAGTCTTGTGATCTTTTCAATGAAGAAAGTACCGCCTTGAATATCACACAGGATCAGGCAGTCTTCAAGAACCGCAGAACGATGCAGTACGAACAATGGATATATTTCCCGGATGGCAGACAGGTACTGCTGGAAACAAAAAAAAACCCTTATTACTCGGATCAGGGAGAGATCATCGGATTGATAGGCGTCAGCCGGGATATCACCGCACATAAAAAAATGGAGCTGGATCTGGCGGAACAACACGAACGACTGGATCTCGTCATCAGGGGTACGAATATCGGATTGTGGGACTGGAATGTGCAGACGGGTGAAACCGTCTTCAATGAACGATGGGCCGATATTGTGGGGTATTCCCTGGAGGAAATATCTCCCGTTTCGATTAAAACATGGCTGAATCTGCTCCACCCGGACGATCAGAACATATCCAACATCCAGATCGAAAAACATTTTTCCGGGGAAATAGAGTATTATGACTGCGAATGCCGGATGCGACACAAGTCTGGAGACTGGATATGGGTACATGACCGGGGAAAAGTGGTCGCTTGGACTAAGGACGGTAGCCCCCTGCGTATGCTTGGCACCCATGCCGACATCACATACCGTAAACGGGCCGAGGAAGAGCTGCGTCTGGCCCATGATACGCTCGAACAGCGGGTTCTTGAACGCAGTCGTCAGATCGAGAAAATCCACTCACAGATGGTTATCCAGGAAAAAATGGCTTCAGTTGGACAACTGGCCGCTGGCATCGCCCATGAACTAAACAATCCCCTGAATTTCGTATCCCTGAATTTTGTCACCCTGACCGAATATTTTGAAAATATGATTGACGTGATTCAGTCCTATCGAAATTTGTCGACCCACATGGAAACATTGCTTCCTGTTGATCCGGAACTGGAAATGATCCGGGCCAAGGAAGACGAAATGGATCTCAATTTCATCCTGGATGATACCCCGACTCTTTTCAAGGAATCCCGCAGCGGCTTCGATCGGATCGCTCGAATTATCAAAAGCATGCGAGATTTTTCTCATGTGAATCATACCGGCGACTTTACGATGTTCAACATCAACACCGGGATTGAAGACACGCTGATCATTGCAAGAAACGAATATAAATATGTCGCCGATGTCACGACGGAACTCGGAGACCTGCCGGATATCCGGTGTCTGCCCGAGCAGCTCAATCAGGTATTCCTGAACCTGATTGTCAACAGCGCTCAGGCTATTCAAACACTGAGCAGGCAGGACAGAGGTCATATCATGATCCGAACCTGGCACGACAATAAATGTATATATTGCAATATTACCGATGACGGCCCCGGGATTCCGGCCGATATCCAGAATCGGATATTCGAGCCATTTTTTTCCACCAAACCGCCCGGTCGGGGTACTGGACTGGGACTGAGCATCTGTTATGATATCATTGTGGAAAAACATCGGGGCAATTTGACGGTACATTGTCCAGAATCCGGGGGAACGGTTTTTGCAGTTACGATTCCCAACAATCTTTGAAGTGAATGCCCATGATGGAATTCATACAACGCACCGTATTAAAGACACGACTTGAAATAATGATTGCCCTTGCTTATGCCCTGCTGGGCGCCATCGGCCTTAAACTGGCGATTCCACCGGGGTACGCCAGCCCGGTATTTCCGGCCGCCGGTCTGGCATTGGCCTGTGTTCTCATGTTCGAATACCGGGCAATACCGGGCATCTGGCTGGGTTCGTTTGTACTGAATATTTCCCACACCTGGGTGATCGGCCAACTGAATCCGACAACCACAGTCCTATCTGCAGCGGTTGCCATAGGCTCATCCTTTCAAGCTTGGACCGGCAGCCGGCTGGTGAACCGCTGGCAGGGATCGGCATGGCGTGATATGGAGCAGGAACAGGACGTTTTCGGATTACTGATGCTGGGAGGGATTCTGGCAGCGGTACTGTCCCCATCTATCAGCGTGACCTTGCTGTGCGCCACCGGAATTATCGATTGGTCTCAATTTCTCTTTTCCTGGTGGAATTGGTATGTGGGTGATGCACTGGGAATCATCGTTTTCACTCCTTTATCCTTGTGCCTGCTCAACTGGTCGAGCCCTCTGTGGCGCGACCGCCGCCGGCGCATTCTTTTTCCGATGCTGTTGACCCTGCTGCTGGTATGGCTGGCTTTTTATGGTACGATCCACTGGGAAAAACAGCAACTGGATGCGCAACTGCAAGATGATGGCGAAAGTATTGCCAAACTGATCAGAGACCGTCTGATCACACACCGCGAAGTGCTGTCTTCACTGAAACATTTCATCGAGGCCACACCGGACTTCAGCTTCAAGCAATTTGAGATATTCACCCTGATTACCCTGAAGGATAACCCTGACATTTTTGCGCTGAGCTTCAACGATTGGGTTACCGCTGAGCAGCGCCCAGTATTTGAACAAATGATGAATGGCCTGTCGCCGCTGCTTCCGTTTCAGATTACCGAACGCAATAGCCAGAAAGATCTGGTCCGTGCCGCATCCAGACCCGAGTACGTCGCCGTTCGCTATATCGTACCATTGGTCAGCAATAAGCAGGCCGTGGGCTTCGATATCAATTCGGAACCAATTCGTCGGGCCGCCATCGAACAAGCCCGAACATCGAGCAGCATGGCCGTAACCACCCCCATTCAGTTGGTACAGGAACAAAAAAAACGGATCGGTCTGCTGGCACTTCTGCCGGTCACCCATCCAATCTCAGCAAATACCGAAAACCAGGATGCCGGGTTATACGGATTCGCCGTAGCCGTGATTAAAGTGGATGAAATGATCGACATTGCAATCCGCAACCACATGCCGGCGGGGCTGGTCTTTCAGTTGAACGATCTGCAGGCCCCAGACGGCATCGGATTGCTCTATCGATCCAACGTTCAGGGAGCTGATGAGATCATATCGTCTCAGCCCGCTCAGTGGGAAACCGGGCTTCGTATGGGTGATCGAGACTGGCGGTTATCGGTCTACACCAGCCCCGGTTACCTGCATCAACACCACCCCCGGATGGCCTGGGTGACCGGCGTTACAGGTCTTCTGTTCGTAGCGCTGTTACAAATCCTGATGCTGGGCATGACAGGTCGAACCGCTGTGATCCTGCGTAAGAACAGAGAAATCCAGGATATGGCCAGAACTCTTGAAATGAAGGTGGATGAACGGACAGCGGAACTCAACAACAGCATGCTGTCGTTACGGCTGGTCACCGACCGATTGATGCTGGCTGTCCGGGCGGGCGGCGTCGGGATATGGGACTACGATGTTATCAACAACATATTGGAATGGGACGAACAGATGTTTCGCCTCTATGGCATCACACCGGATCTGTTCAATATCAGTTACGCAGAATGGTCTGCAGACATCCACCCGGAAGACCGGCAGCGATTCGATTTAGAAATCCAACTTGCCCTGGCGGGTGAAAAGGATTTCGATACCGGGTTCCGCGTAGTTCGTCCGGATGGTACCACCCGCAACATCCGTGCCCTCGGACTCGTTCAACGTGATAACTCCGGCCACCCCTTGCACATGATCGGCACCAATTGGGACATCACTGCCCAGATTCAGGCAGAGGAAGGTTTGCGTCAAGCCAACGAAACACTCGAACAACGAATTCAGAAACGGACCCGGGAACTGGAGATTCTCCACGCGCAAATGGCCATTCAGGAAAAGATGGCCTCCGTCGGACAACTGGCAGCAGGCATTGCCCATGAACTGAACAACCCGCTCAATTTTGTTTCTTTAAATTTCATTACACTGTCCGAATACTTCGACGATATACTCAATATACTCCAAGCATATCGACAAGTAACGGGCTTTTTAGACAACACGAAGCAAAACCAGCGGGAATTGGAAGGGATTCGAGACAAAGAAATTGAACTGGATATTGAATCGATACTGGTTGATATCCCGCAACTTTTCAGGGAATCCCGGAACGGATTTGAGCGGATCACCCGGATCATTCAGAGCATGCGCGATTTCTCTCATGTGAATCGAACCGGTGAATTCACGAAGTTTAATATCAACACCGGTATTCAAGACACCTTGGTGATTGCCAGAAACGAATACAAATATCACGCTGATGTTACAACCGATCTGGGCGATCTTCCGAATATCCGCTGTTTGCCTGAACAACTCAACCAGGTGTTCTTGAATCTGATCGTCAACAGCGCCCAAGCCATCCAGGCGCAGAACCGGCCGGAAAGGGGGCAGATCACCATCCGAACCTGGCACGATGAAACTTATGTGTACTGCGAAATTGAAGACAATGGCCCCGGGGTACCGGCCGACATCCAGAATCGGATATTCGAGCCGTTTTTTTCAACCAAACCCCCCGGCCGAGGAACAGGACTGGGACTAAGTATATGCTATGATATCATTGTGGAAAAACATCGAGGGAATTTGTCCGTGCATTGCCCTGAATCCGGTGGAACGGTTTTTTCGATCCGTATTTCCAAAAATCTATGACATATATAGACTTTTAGAAAAATTATTTCGCAAGGCATCAGGGAGGAGAAAATACCGTAGTATATTTCCGACCGATAACGCCACGAAGTTATTTTTCGAACGTCTAAAGTTGAAGAGGTCATATATGGAATGTATTTCAAACATTGTCGTTCTTTTTGTGGATGATGAATTGGATGTTCTCAGTTCCCTGCGCCGTTTTCTGCGCAAGGAACCTTATTGCATGTTGTTTGCCGAAAGCGGAGAAAAAGCGCTCCATATTATGGCTTCCCGGCAAGTGGCAATACTTGTCAGTGATCTGAGAATGCCTGAAATGGATGGATTAGCGCTTCTAAATCAGGTGAAAAAACGCTATCCGGAAACAAAGAGGCTTATTTTGAGCGCTACAACGGATATGGAAGAAATTGCCGATGCCATCGACAACGGTGAAGTCTTACGTTTCATACACAAACCGTTGGATCCGGAACCCTTCAAAAATGCCATTCGGGAAGCTGTAGATATCTATATGCTCGGGAAAATCGATTCGAATTAATCTTCTTTTGCCGTGTATTAACTACAGTGATCATGAAAGGAAATTATCATGAGAGATATCAATATCCTGTTCGTGGATGACGAGCCGGACATCCTGAGCGCCATCAATCGCCTGCTGAGTCGGGAGGGATATGGACTGCATTTTGCCGGAGACGGCGTAGAAGCGTTGGGTGTGATGGCAAAAACACCGATTCAAATCCTCGTTACCGACATGAGAATGCCGAAGATGGACGGGTTGACCCTTCTCAGACAGGTCAAAAATCTCTATCCGGACACGATTCGGCTGGCGCTCAGCGCTTATCTTCAGATCGGTCAACTGTTGCCATGCATCAACTCCGGAGAGATTTTTCGCTTTCTCATCAAACCCGCCCAACTCGATGAGCTCAAGCAGGTGATTCAAGAAGCTTCCGAATACTACCTGATGCGAAAAGACCGCTCTGCCCTTGTTTTAGAACTCCAGGAAAAAAATGAAAAGCTCAAACATGCCCTTGAACAGCAAAAAGAAGTCGAAAATCAATTGCGACAGCTTTCGATCATGGACGATGTCACAGATCTTTACAACCGGCGGTTTCTGTCGTTTTCACTGGAACAAAAGTTCGAACAGTCCAAGCGAAATGGAAACGATCTATCGTGCCTGATCATCGATCTCAACAATTTCAAGCAAATCAATGACGCGCACGGCTACACGTTTGGGGATACCATACTCAAGAGATTTGCCGCCCACCTTCTGACAATGATCTCTGTTACGGAACTGGGATTCCGGTACGGCGGCGCACGATTCATTCTTCTACTACCCAACACGGGACTGGCCAAAGCACTGGTTTTAGGAAAAACAATCATGGAATGGTACCGAACCACACCCTCTTTTCACGATGATCTGTCTTCACCGTTCGTCGTCAGTATCGGCGTATCATCGTTGAAACGACACCATCCACAAACTCCTGAAGAACTGTTGTTGATGGCAGAAAATAATCGGCAGAAATCTGAAGATCATCTTTAAGTCAGACACCTGCGGATTCTAAAAAGAGAATCAATTAAAAACCTGTTTATCTTTGCGTAATTTTATTGACAAGAATCCAAAAGTTGCTTATATGCCTTACATCATGCCGGAGTGGTGAAACTGGTAGACGCAGAGGACTCAAAATCCTCCGCTCGCAAGGGCATGTCGGTTCGATTCCGACCTCCGGCACCAAATGAAATCAAGGGGTTATCCATTATTCTGGATAGCCCTTTTTTCGTTGATTTTGGTGATTGTGCCCAAAATTGTGCCCATCTGATTTGGGTGCGGCTCTTTTACATTATACACAATGAGGTAGAAAGTTTTCGTAA
>CAYQKZ010000133.1:0-8619 GCA_964418135.1 uncultured Desulfobacterales bacterium | reverse complement strand
CTGACGCCGGTGGCATATGCCGATGCAGCGGGTGCGGAGTCTGCCACCACGGAATCGGCGATGTATGTTTTGACAGCTCCTACCTGAATGTCATCAAAAGACAGGGCAGCTCCTTTATACCATCGAGCGAAAGTGTACTGCTCGCTCGAACAGCCGTCGGCAATCATGACAATCACATTTTTAGCCCGCTCAGCAGCCATGACACCCGAAAAGAAAACGACATTCATACCGATTGCTGCCAGTATCGTGATCCATGTGAATGTTTGTTTGGAAATTCTGCGATCCTTCATTTTTATTCTCCTTTTTCGAAATATTGATTGCTGTGTTCGACAATGATGCATCTCCCATATGGGCTACTTGCAGTTTCCTTTCAAGATTTTTTTCATTCATCATGGTCTTTACCATCAACATTGCCGAACGTGAAATTGACCCTTGTCGGAATGTTGATGTATAGTGAAATATACGGGGTTACGGAAAGATTGACATCGAGAAGATCGTGCCGACTTTCGAATTTGTTGGACCCGGAGGACATGTTATGAATATATCGCGGATTCTGGTAGTAGAAGATGAGGAAGATATCGCGGAGCTGGTCCGATACAATCTGACAGCGAAAGGGTATGCTGTCTTCTGTGCCGGATCCGGTGAGGATGCTGTTCGGATGATTCGCTCCGAACGGTTCGATATCATTGTTCTGGATATCATGCTGCCGGGGATGAGCGGGATCGATGTTGCGAAAAAATTGCGATCGGAACCCGAATTCCAACATATTCCCATCATCATGTTGACGGCCAGAGGCGAGGAGTCCGATGTCGTTTTCGGGCTGGCGTTGGCAGATGATTATGTCACCAAACCCTTCAGCCCGAAAATCCTGAACGCAAGAATCAGTGCCGTACTTCGGCGTAAAAGCGATGTGACGGAAAAACACTTGATTTGCCGGGGCGATATTTCGATCGATCCGGGCCGCCGGCGGGTTGATGTGTGCGGTGAACCGGTCGATCTGTCTTTTTCAGAATTTCAGATATTGCTGATGCTGTGCAGACGGCCGGGATGGGTGTTCACCCGATCGCAGATCGTGGATGCGGTTCGGGGGGAAAATTACCCGGTAACCGAGCGCAGCGTGGATGTCCAGATCGTCGGACTTCGAAAAAAGCTGGGGCCGCACGGCGGCCGCCTTATCGAAACCGTACGCGGTGTCGGGTATCGGTTCAAGGAAAATCAATGAAAAAACGCATTCCCTTATTCTGGAAACTGTATCTGCCGTTTTTGCTGATCGTATTGATTCCGCTGTTTGCCGTCAGTTGGTATGCCGATCATTCGATGCGCCTGTTTTTCATGGATCAGACGGCCATCGATCTTGAAGCCAGAGCCAATCTGCTGAAAGAACAGATGGTCGACTGCCTGCTTGCCGATGACGGAAACCGGATCGACAGTCTGGCGAAACGGGCGGGCGCCCTGTCCGATACGCGGATTACGGTGATGCAGGATTCCGGAAAGGTGATGGGCGATTCGGAAGCCGATCCGGCAGTCATGGAAAATCATTCGGGTCGGCCGGAAGTCGTCAAGGCGATGTCCGGTTCGGTCGGCGTGTTTTCCCGATACAGCGATACGCTGCAGGAACCGATGATGTATCTGGCGGTTCCATTGCTCGAAGGGCGGAAACCGATCGGCGTTCTCAGAACGTCTGTCAGCATCGGCGCCATCGATAAAAAAATGGAAAGTCTTCATCGGCATATATCCTTTGCCGGCATCGGGGTGGCATGGATTGCCGCAGGCATCAGCCTGCTGTTTTCCCGACGGATCAGTCAGCCGCTCGAAAAAATCCGGGAAGGCGTCGGGTATTTCGCCAAAGGCGATCTCTCTTACCGGCTGCCGGTATTGGCATCGAAAGAGACGGAACTGCTGGCCAAAACCATGAACGAAATGGCGGAACGTCTCGATGACCGGATGCACACGATCGCCGCACAGCGAAACGAACTCGAGGCAGTACTCTCCAGCATGGCAGAAGGCGTGATCGCGGTGGACCTGGAAGAAAGAATTCTCAGCATCAATCACACCGCGGCCCGGATGTTTTCCCGCAAGCCTTCCGAATTGATCGGCCGGAGCGTTCAGGAAGCCATTCGCAATCCGGATTTTCATCGGTTTGTCAGAATGGCGTTCCGGCAAACCATCCCTTTCGAGGAGGATCTGTTCTTTTATATTGATGGTGAAGCGATATACGAAGCCCGCAGCAATGTGCTGAAAAATTCCAAAGGAGAGCGCATCGGCATTCTGATCGTTCTAAACGACGTCACCCGGATGAGACGTCTTGAGAGCATGCGGAAGGATTTTGCCGCAAACGTCTCTCATGAAATCAAGACACCCCTGACCGCCATCAAGGGCTTTGTGGAAACCCTGAAAGCCGGCGCGTTGAACCATCCCGAAGAAGCGGCCCGGTTTCTCGAAATCATCGAAAAGCACACCCACCGCCTGAATGCCATTATTGACGATCTGATGAAACTTTCTCTTATCGAACGAAGGTCGGAAAAAAAGGAAATTCATCTGGAACCATGCCGGCTGCTGCCGATCCTGCAGTCCGCCCGTCACGTCTGCCAGGCCATGGCCGATGAAAAAGCCATACGAATTCAATTGTCCTGTGCGGAAATGCTGTCGCTGAATCTGAATGCGGCGCTGATCGAACAGGCTTTCGTCAATTTACTGGATAACGCCATCAAATACAGTGAATCCCGCGGTACGATCGACATCGGTGTCAGACAAGGCGATACCGAAGTAAGCATCTCGTTCCGGGATCATGGCATCGGAATCCCCACATCGCATCTGCCGAGGCTTTTCGAGCGGTTTTACCGGGTGGATCCGTCCCGCAGCCGGAAGCTGGGCGGCACCGGTCTGGGACTGGCGATTGTCAAGCATATCGTCCATGCCCATGGCGGGCGGATCACCGTTGACAGTTCTCCGGGAGAAGGCAGCACGTTCATCATTGATATCCCGCATTGATTTTTTTGCTGCGCCTAATCATTTTCTAACAATTCATCTCTATACTTCTCGACAAATGGAAGATTTCAGCTCCCGTGCGGGAGATGGAAATCGAGTTGTCAATTTTTCAAAACAGTTCAACCATATGGAGGGAAAGATGAAAAAAATGAAATGGATGGCGGGTATCATCTCGATGGCGCTGGTATGTTCGGTCAGCATGGCCTTTGCCGGAAATATTTCCATCAACGGATCGACAACGGTTCTGCCAATTGCTCAGAAAGTGGCCGAAGCTTACATGAAAGAACATCCGGATGTCATGATTTCCATTTCCGGCGGCGGTTCCGGAAACGGTATCAAGGCGCTGATCGACAAGACAACGGATATCGCCGATTCCTCCCGGGCCATCAAGCCTGAAGAGGCCGAGCAGGCCAAGGCGAAAGGCACCAATCCCGTCGAGTTCATTGTGGCCTACGACTGCATCGTGCCGATCGTGCATGCGAACAACCCGCTGAAGGGCATCACGATGGATCAACTGAAAGCGATTTACAAGGGAGAGATCAAGAACTGGAAAGAAATCGGCGGTGCGGACAAACCCATCGTCATCATTTCCCGCGACACATCTTCCGGAACCTATGAAGTTTGGGAAGAAAAAGTCATGAAAAAAGAACGGGTGTTTCCGGGAGCCCTGCTTCAGGCATCCAACGGCGCCATCGTTCAGGTGGTGTCCAAAAATCCCAATGCCATCGGCTACATCGGTGTCGGATACGCGGAAAAAACCGTAAAGCTGCTTCCGGTCAACGGGATTGTCGGCTCCAAGGAAACCACGCTCGACAAGACATTTCCCATCAGCAGACCGCTTTATATGTACACCCCTTCTCAGCCCGCCGGCGATGTCAAGAATTTTCTGGATTACGTGATCGGTGACAAAGGGCAGAAACTGGTCGAGGCCGAAGGGTTCATTCCCTTGAAATAAGTCAGGCAGAGGATCGATTCCTATGACAAACGCACGCCAGAGAACCGATCGGTCGGTGCGCCTCCTCTTTTTCGGGGTGGCGCTGGCTTCCATCGCCATCTTGTTCATGATCATGGTATTTTTGTTTATGGAAGGGCTGCCGATATTCAAAAAAGTGACCCTGCTCGAATTTGTGTTCGGGAAGTACTGGTATCCCACGTCCAGCCCGCCGGATTTCGGCATTTTCCCGCTGATTGTCGCATCCATCGCCGTCACCCTGGTGTCTGCCATGATTTCCGTTCCGCTGGGGGTGATGACCGCGGTGTATCTGGCGGAGCTGGCTGACAAACGCGTGGCCCTGATCATGAAGCCGGTCGTGGAGCTGCTGGCGGCCCTGCCTTCGGTTGTCATCGGTTTTTTCGGCATGGTGGTGGTTGCACCGTTTCTTCAGGACACATTCGGCATTCCAACAGGGCTGAATCTCTTCAATGCGGCGCTCATGCTCTCGTTCATGTCCGTTCCGACCATCTGCAGCCTGTCCGAAGACGCCATATACAGTGTTCCCACCGCTCTCAAGGAAGGGTCGCTGGCATTGGGCGCCACACACTGGGAAACCCTGATCCGGGTCGTTCTGCCGGCCTCCGTGTCCGGCATCAGCACAGCGGTCATTCTGGGGATGTCCAGGGCTGTCGGCGAAACCATGGTGGTGCTGATGGTGGCGGGCGGAGCAGCCATGATCCCCACGTCTCTGATGGATCCGGTAAGGCCCATGCCGGCCAGTATCGCCGCGGAAATGGCGGAAGCCGCGTTTCGCGGCGATCATTATCATGCACTCTTTGCAACCGGCATTGTTCTGTTTTTATTTACGCTGATGTTCAACATCGTTGCAGACCACATCGCTCATAAATACCGCCAGACAGGAGAGGCATCGCTCTGATGGAAGAAACGCACATTCTCACAAACAGTCAATTTGTTTCACACGCCGTTCCAACCCACGCATCGGAAAAGAATATCAATATTCTGAAATCTTCTTTCGAGCGGGTTCATAAACGTCGAAAACGCATTCAACAGGTACTGTTCATGCTGTTTCGAACCGCTGCGGTCATCAATGCCATTGGATTGTTCGTGGTCGTCTCATTTATCGCATGGAACGGATGGCATGCCGTAACCTGGGAATTCCTGACCCTGGCGCCGACCGATTCCATGACCAAAGGCGGCATCCTGCCCTGTATCGTCGGAACGCTCTGTCTGGGCATCGGCGCCATTGCCGTGGCATTGCCCATTGGGGTGGCCTCCGCCATCTACCTCAACGAATATGCCCGGCCCGGACGGCTGCTGCGGTTGATTCGATTGGGCATCAACAATCTGGCCGGAGTTCCGTCCGTGGTATTCGGCCTGTTCGGCCTGGCGTTTTTCGTGATCTGGATGGGTATGGGTGAAAGCATTATCGCCGGGGTATTGACCCTGGGGGCGCTGACCCTGCCGGTTATCATCGGATCGACCGAAGAGGCCCTGAAAGCCGTTCCCAATACCTATCGGGAGGCCTCGCTGGCTCTGGGGGCCACCAAATGGCAGACCATCCAGAAAGTCGTTCTGCCGGCGGCTCTGCCCGGCATCCTGACGGGCGCCATTCTGGGCCTGAGCCGTGCCGCCGGTGAAACCGCGCCCATCATGTTTACGGCAGCCGTTTTTTTCACCCCGACCCTGCCGACATCGCCGTTCAGTAAAATCATGGCGCTGCCGTACCATATTTATGTGCTGGCAACCGCCGGCACGAATATCGAAGCCACCCGCCCGCTGCAGTACGGTACAGCGCTGGTGCTGATCATTCTGGTGCTGGGGATGAATCTGATCGCCATCGTGTGGCGGGCCGTGCTGCGAAAAAAAATGAAATGATCGAGGAATTATGACTGAAACAATCAAGATCCGCGCCCGACATTTGAATTTCTACTATGGTCAGGCTCAGGCACTGTATGATATTTCGATGGACATCGAATCGTCTCAGGTAACCGCGTTGATCGGGCCGTCCGGCTGCGGGAAGAGTACGTTCTTGAGATGCCTGAACCGAATGAACGACTTGATTCCCATCAGTCGCGCAGACGGAGAAATTACGCTCGACAACGAAGATATCAACAATCCTTCCGTCGATGTGGTCATGCTGCGGCGACGGGTGGGAATGGTGTTTCAAAAACCCAATCCGTTTCCCAAAAGCATTTTCGAAAATGTGGCATACGGGCTGAAAGTCAACGGGGTGAAAGACAGGGCATTCATCGAAGGCCGGGTCGAAGAAAGTTTGAAAAAAGCCGCGCTGTGGAACGAAATCAAGGACAGGCTTCACGAATCGGCGCTGGGGCTTTCCGGCAGTCAGCAGCAGCGGCTGTGTATCGCCCGAGCCCTGGCAGTTGAACCCGAAGTTGTTCTGATGGATGAACCGGCCTCCGCACTCGATCCGATCGCCACCCAGAAAATCGAGGACTTGATCGGAGAACTCAAAGAAAATTATACGATCATCATCGTGACGCACAGCATGCAGCAGGCGGCCCGCGTATCAGACCGAACGGCTTTTTTTTACATGGGAAAACTCATCGAAATGGATGAAACCGAAAATCTCTTTACCCGTCCCCGCCTTAAGCAAACCGAGGATTACATTACCGGCCGTTTCGGCTGATCAGAGGTCATATGGCAAAACATCTGCAACGAGAACTCGAAAAAATCAAAAAAAATATTCTCAGCCTGGGTGCCTTGGTGGAAGACCGGGTCCGTCTGGCCATCAAGAGCATTGACAGCCGAAATGCCGACATCGCTGCACAGATTGTCAGCATGGACTATGAAATCAATGAGATGGAAGTGGATATCGAAGAAGAATGCCTCAAGGTGCTGGCGCTGCATCAGCCGGTGGCCGTGGATCTGCGGTTTCTGGTCGGGGTGATCAAGATCAACAACGATCTGGAAAGAATCGCGGATGAAACCGTCAATATCGCCCATCGCATCAAGATCATTTCCAAGGACAAGACCTGTAAATTCATTTTCGATTATGCGGTGATGGCCGAGAAAGCCCGGAACATGCTCAAAATGAGCCTGGACGCCATGGTGCAGTTGGATACGGATGCGGCATACAAGGTCTGTCTGATGGATGATGAAGTCGATGCCTATGTCCGGGAAGCGTATGAATCGCTGAAAAAGTCCATTCAGGAAAAACCGGAACACCTAGGTGTGCTGATCAACATGTTTCTGATTTCCCGCCATATCGAGCGGATTGCCGACCATGCCACCAATATCGCCGAGGAAGTCATCTATCTGACCGATGGAGAGATTGTCCGGCACGGCAAGTTCTAAGCCGAACTGGTCTCAGCCGTATCCTGTATATCCATGTGAATATCTTTTAATGAATCATGGTAGATTATTTTTTTCGAGTTGCCATACACTGCTTGTCTGGCGGCGGCGGCGGATTTTAGAACGCCGACATGAACATCCACATAATCGAAAATCTTTGCCTGCTTTTTACCGGGTGCCGGACGAAGCACCCGGCCGACATACTGCAGAACTCGGCCACTGAAACGGATGGGAGTCGCCAGAAAAAGAGAAGACAGGTTCGGGCAGTCGAATCCTTCCCCCAATAATTGGCCGGTGGCAATCATTACCCGGATATTGCCCTGGGCCAGTTGCTCCAGGATTACTGCCCGCCGGCCGGCCTCCACATCGCCGGTCAGCACTTCCGCAGTGATTTTATGACGGAACGTCAGAATGGCTTTCAGGGTTTCGCAATGCTGTTTCCGGTCCGACAATACCAGGCAGATACCGTCTGTCTGGTTCACCTCACTGGCCACATCCTGGGCGATCAATCGGTTTCGAGCGTCGTCGGCCGTCAATTCCGCCAGCATTTTACTGTAATGTTTCGTCGGGTCATGATGGGCTTTGAACTCGGTTTCTCGTTCGAAGACCTCCGGGGATAAAATATCCCCCGAATCGATGAGCTGATGCGGATCGATCGAATGCTGAATATCTCCCAGATGCCAGAAAATCAGTTTGGACAGGTTGTCCCGTCGCCAGGGGGTGGCGGACAGGCCCAGCATATATTTAGAATCAAAAAGCGAGACAGCTTCGGTAAATGTCCGGCTGGGACATCGGTGACATTCATCGACGATCAAAAACCCGATATGAGGCGCAATTTCTTCGGCACATTTATACAGAGACTGAATCAGCGCCACTGTAATGTGCTTTCCGATTTTCTTTTTTCCGCCACCAATCCGACCAATGTCCGCTTCCGGAATGTTCAAAAAGCTTTCGATGCGGTGTATCCATTGCTCCGCCAGATCCTGCGTATGAACGATGATCAGGGCTGGTTGGCGCCGTTCGGCGATCAGGGCCATGGCCATGACAGTCTTGCCGCTGCCGGTCGGTGCGGTCAGCGTGCCGAAATGTTTGGGGATCATGGCATCGACAGCGGTTTGCTGAAACGGTTTCAAGACGCCGGTAAACGTAAAATCGAGCAGCGGCAGCAATCGCCGGTGATCGTGAATCCGGTAATCTATACCTTCTTGTCTGCAATAGCGGGCAAGGCTCCCCATGTATCCCCGCGGTAAAATCAGACCACCGTCGGATGTCCGGATGTAAAAAAACAGCGTTGTGGGGGTATCCCGGTTCCACCGTCCCATGCGATCATTTTCCAGCCATTTGGGATTGGGGATTTTCAACTG
>CAYQKZ010000132.1:0-8631 GCA_964418135.1 uncultured Desulfobacterales bacterium | reverse complement strand
GTGTCTTTTGACTCATCCAGAGCCATTGCCATACTTGGCCCGCCTCATCCGCCTTCGTTCAAGAAAATTCGAATGGGAGAGACCTGCTTGCCTTTAAAATATTCAGCTATCTGTTCCGTAGCTGAAGAGGTAACCTCGACCATGACACCCTCCTAATGAAAAAATAAAGAAAATCCACTTATCGATAAAGCAGACCGTACATACCGATATTATCCATATTATCGATATTTGATGATAAAATTAACACAGTAAAGGAATTTGTCAATGATAATCACGGTTACGGGATGTGCATATCCGATATCGAACAGGGATGACAGGATGTGGCACCGATTGTTCTGCACAACAGGTCATCTCTATAACAAAGCCCTTTCACGGTTTTGGCTCAATCCAGCTCTTCGGGAATGAATGCAACCACATCGTCAATTGAATCAGCATCAGTCAAAAGAAGAATGAGACGATCCAGGCCGAGCGCATTTCCCGAAGACAGGGGCATGTCGTTCAATGCATTCAGAAAACGTTCCGGCATGGGATACTCTTTTTTACCGGCGAGTCTGCGAAGCCGGCGTTCCGACTCGAATCGGCTCCGCTGTTCATGCGGATCATTCAGTTCGGTGAATGCATTGCACAGTTCCAATCCGGCGATATATAGCTCGAACCGTTCGGCAACCGTTGGGTCGTCTGGTTTAAGCCTGGCCAAAGCACCGCAGCAGGCGGGATAATCATAGAGAAACAATGGGCGGTCGTTTCCCAGGAATGGCTCGATTTCGGTGGTCAGGATTTTGTCAAAACAATCCTGTGTCAGCGCATCACGCATGGAAATCCGTGCATACCGGTCAAATGCTTCACATACCGTCATGCGATCCCAGGGAGATGCCAGCCCTATCCGCCGGTTTCGCGGCGTGATGGCCGTCGGATGACCGACGGCTGCAGCGACGAACCGAATCAAATCTTCGCACTGGGTCATCATGTTCAGATATGTGTACTCTGCCGTGTACCATTCCAGCAGGGTGAATTCCGGCAGATGATTCCGCCCCCTTTCCTGTTTACGGAAACAGCGGCAGATTTGAAATATCCGAGGATATCCGGCGGCCAACAGTTGTTTCATACAGAGTTCCGGAGACGTCTGCAGAAACCATTCCCCGGATTCCTGAGCGTCGATATGGGTTTCGGGAGCGGGTGCCGGAAACCGTATCGGGGTTTCCACCTCGAGATAATCGTTCTGTATGAAAAACAACCGAACGGCTTGAAGTATTTTGGCTCTCGATATCAGATTTTGGCGGATGACATGCTGTCGGTAATGTTTCATGGGCTCCTCAATTGAAAAAATGTTGTTTCAAAAAACATTCCATGCTATTTGAAAATCCTATCAATTTGTTCGATTGACATAAAGATGGTCGGTAAAGACTTCGTGAAAAAGGCATTTTCAGAATTCGATGGTTTTTGTCAACGCAATTATTTGCCGAATCACCGCAGGAGGAACGATTCATGATTCAGGATAACAAGCGTCCGGTCTTTATCATGGTATTACTGCTGTCGATTTTCCTGCAGGGTATTTTCGTTTATGCAGACACCCGGGATACCCCGGCCAGAGCAGTCGTCGAATTTGCGAACATGTACTATCACCTGGATGTGGCAATGGCTTCCCGACTCTGTGACGATCTGGCGCTGGATGAAGAAAAAAATGTCGTGGCCGCATATATCCAATATATGTCAACACTGGCCCAGGAACGGGGTTTTGATGTGTCCTACATGAAAAACTCGCTTTTCAATATCAGAACCCATACCCTGAAGTCTACGGCGAACAGTGCTGAAATCCGCATTACTGCAGATATGAAAAAAGGGATCAACCCGCTGTTTGCCGTTGTGGGAAAGCTGTTCTGTATCGGAAAAACCATGGCACTCGACAGAAACGTCAATGTTATCAAGGAAGGCGATAAATGGAAAGTCTGCGAAGGTTTTTTTTCAGTATCTGAAAGCTGAGGATCGATGTCCTGTTTTTTTTTCATCTGCCATGATTCTGATTGAAAAATCTCCTGTAGCCATGCCCCCTGTTTATGCCCGGATGCGTCAACGGGCGCGTCAGATCGTGTCCCGTTTTCCACAGCCGGCTTTTTATAAAGACTTTTCACCTCTCCATGATATATCGAGAAGTTTTTTTCACACGAATCCGGTTCTCAGAAGTCTCTATGCCTTTGCTTCCGAGCATCTCGAAGATGATTTCGGACATGGACTCGATCATGCTGTCAAGGTAACCGTCGATGCCGGCGTATTGATGCTGATCGAGGCAAATCGTTACGGGTATTCCCATGCATATACGGAGCAGCGTGTCATTGTCGTGCAGAGTGCGGGACTGCTGCATGATATCAAACGAAAGATGAAACATCATGCCGCTGAAGGGGCGGACTATGCCCGGAGAACATTGCGATCCTATCCCTATGCACCGGACGAAATCGAAGACATCTGCCAGGCTATCCGGAACCACGAAGCGTTTCAGCCCTGCGTTCACATCGACACACTCGAAGGGGCGCTGGTAGCAGACTGCCTTTACGATGCCGACAAGTTCCGATGGGGGCCGGACAATTTTTCGCATACCATCTGGGATATGGTGTCTTTTTTCAATACGCCGTTGTCGGAGTTTCTCGGTCGCTATCCGCTAGGGATGGAAGGGCTTGTAAAGATCAGGCATACTTTTCGAACTCAGACGGGCAAGGCATATGGCCCGGAATTTATCGATTTGGGGATCGCCATCGGAGAAGAATTACGGAATGTACTTCAGACAGAATTTGCTGTCAGTTTTCAACAACAACCACTTTGTTCCATTATCGAGTCGCCATGAAAAGAATTTTACCCGTAGATGATGAAGTCATTATCGCCACCCGCTTGCAGGATCATCTGATCTCCCTTGGTTACGATGTACCCGATTTCGCCGGTTCCGCACAAGAAGCTATCGATCTGGCCAATCAGTTGAAGCCGGACTTGATCATCATGGATATTGTCATGCCCGGTCCCATGGACGGCATTGCCGCGGCAGAAAAAATTCGGGCCGAACTGGACATTCCCGTTATTTTTTTGACGGCTCATTCCGATGCGGAACACTTCGCCCGTGCAAAAATTTCCGATCCGCTGGGGTATATCGTAAAACCTTTCGATGAAAACCAGATGAAATCCACCATTGAACTGGCGCTGCACAAAAACGAGGTGGACAAGCTTCTCAAAGAAGCCAATCGAACACTGGAAGAGCGTGTTCAATTGCGAACGGTCGAATAGATCGAATCCAATGCCAGACTTTTATTGGAAATCGAGGGGCATAAAAAGACGGAAGCAGCCCTGGACGAACAGACCCGTCGAAATGAAACGATTCTGCAAACGGCATTGGAAGGTTTCTGGATTACCGATACCAACGGCGTGATTCTGAAAGTGAATGTGTCTGCTGCCGCCATTCTGGGTTATCCGCCGGAAGCGTTACAGGGAAATTCCATATATGATTTCGAACCAAAGGAGCATCGCGGGCTTTCCGCCCACGTTAAAAAAGCGGTTCGACAAGGGGCCGGTCAGTACGAGGCCCAGATTCTGCACAAAGACGGAAATGAATTGACACTGGAATTCAACACCAATTTTCTGGAAATGGGCAGCCAATCTTTTCTTTTTTCTTTTTTCAACGATGTAACCAAAAAGAACCAGATGGTCAAGTCGTTGAAAGAGCGGGAAGCCGAGTTGAAAATCAAGACGCAGAATCTCAAAGAAGCCAACACCGCCCTGAAATCCCTTTTGAAAAAGCGGGATTCGGACAGGATGGAGCTGGAAGAGAAGGTTTTGTTCAATGTCAAGGAAATGATCACTCCGTATATCAAAAAGCTCCGAGAGATGGAGCTGGACGAAAAACAGGGGATTTATCTGACGATTCTGGAATCGAATCTCAAGGACATCATTTCACCGTTCTCCCCGAAATTGACTTCGCGTCACTTTAAGCTGACCAAATCTGAACTCCAGATCGCCAAGCTGGTCAGAATGGGAATTACCTCCAAAGAAATTGCCGAGTTGATGGGTCTTTCCCGAAGAACGATCGAGTCCCACCGGGATCGGATTCGCAAAAAAATCGGTCTGGACAGCCGAAGGCGCAACCTGCGCACATTTCTGATGTCCATAGACTGATCGCCGGACGGATCATGAAATCAATGGATTTTTTTCTCTGTGTACTCGGCATGGTCATGGTCATCGAGGGGCTTCCGTATTTTGTTTTTCCGGAGCGCATGAAATTATGGATTTCAAAAATGCTGGAAATGCCCGATGAATGGCTCCGGCGTTTCGGCCTGGTACTCATGATAACGGGTCTGTTTCTGGTGTATCTGGGAAAGCGATAATCCAATGTACGCTCTGGATGATTATGATTATGAACTTGCCGAAGACCGGATCGCCCAGAAGCCGTGCCGACGCAGAGATCATTCCAGACTGCTGCATCTGAACCGCGGCTCCGGAAATGTCTCCCACCGGATTTTCTGCGATCTGCCTGCGTTCATGCGTTCCGGCGATGTGCTGGTCGTCAACAACACAGAGGTCATTCCCGGCAGAATCCTGGGCCGCAAGGAAACCGGCGGCAAAGCCGAGATACTGATTCTGACATATGCCGAAGGGCAGGCGGGCCGTCCGTCGGCAAACGAATTCATTGGCACCTGTCTGATCAAAAGTTCGAAAAAATGCCGGGCGGGTACCCCCATTTATTGCGATCACGGCCTTCGGGCCGAGGTGCTGCGGCGGATCGGAGACCATTACGAGGTCCAGTTCACGTGTGACGGCGATTTCGATCAGGTTCTGTATCGGGTCGGAAGAGTGCCGCTGCCCCCGTATATCCGGCGAAAGTCGGATCATGAATTTACGGACGATCCCATCGATTATCAAACCATTTATGCATCCGAAAAAGGAGCCATTGCCGCTCCCACGGCCGGGTTTCATTTTTCGGAAGACCTGATGCGCCGATTGCAGGAGATGGGCGTCGTGGTGGCTCCCGTCACCCTGCATGTCGGCTATGGCACGTTCATTCCGGTTCGGGTGTCGGATATCCGGGAACATCGGATGCACAGCGAAACATTTGCCATTTCCCCGCAGTCCGCCAAGATCATCAACGATGCCAGAGCCGACGGCGGCCGGATTGTGGCTGTTGGAACCACCAGTGTCCGGACACTGGAATTCTCGGCAACCGATAACGGCGGGGTTCAGCCCGGAACAGGTCACTGCGATCTGTTCATTTATCCGGGGTACCGATTCAAGGTGGTGGATGCCATGATCACCAATTTTCATCTGCCCCGATCGACGCTGCTCATGCTGGTATCGGCGTTTGCAGGTCGAGACACCATTCTGAATGCATACCGGGAAGCCATTCAACAGGATTACCGATTTTACAGCTATGGCGATGCCATGCTGATCGATTGACGGGGGCACAACTGAATTTCAAAGAAATATCACGGTCTACGACAACACCGGCGCGAGCCGGTATCATCCATACCTTGCGGGGCGATATCGAAACCCCGGTGTTCATGCCGGTCGGCACACTGGCCACCGTCAAATCGCTTTCGCCCGAAGACCTGCTTTCCTGCGGCGCTCGGATCATTCTCGGAAATACCTACCACCTTTATCTGCGGCCCGGTTGTGATGTCATTCAAAATTTTTCGGGACTTCACCGGTTCATGCACTGGGAAAGGCCCATCCTGACCGACAGCGGCGGATTTCAGGTCTTTTCCCTGGCGAAACTGAGAGAAATCACCGAAGAAGGCGCAGACTTCCAGTCTCACATCGACGGATCGCGGCATCTGCTGACACCGGAAAAAGCCATCGACATTCAGCTCTGTCTGAATGCCGACATTATCATGTGTCTGGATCAGTGCATCGCCTTTCCGGCCGCCGAAAAAGAAGCCGCCGACGCCCTGGAGCGTACCACACGCTGGGCGATGCGATGCAAAACGGCATGGATGGAACATTCGGACGGCAGCAATGCCCTGTTTGGAATCGTTCAGGGAGGGATGTTTCCGCAGTTGCGTCGGAGATCGGCGGATGCACTCGTGGAAATGGATTTTCCCGGATATGCGATCGGGGGATTGAGTGTCGGAGAACCCACGGATGTGATGCTGGAGATGGCCGATATTACGCTGGAACGACTCCCGCGCTCGTCTCCGAGGTATATCATGGGTGTTGGCACCCCGGAAAATCTGGTTGAACTGGTCGCCCGCGGGGCGGACATGTTCGACTGTGTGATGCCGACGCGAAATGCCAGAAACGGGCAGTTGTTTACATCGAAGGGAACGATCAATATCTGCAATGCCCGTTTCCGAACCGATTCGTCGCCGATCGAGACATCGTGCGGCTGTTATACCTGCCGGCATTATTCCAGGGCTTATCTGCGCCACTTGTACATGTCCCGCGAAATTCTGGCTTACCGGTTGAACACCATCCACAATATCCATTATTACATCCATTTAATGCGTGAAATGCGTCATGCCATCTGCCATGATGCATTCGATGATTTCAAAAAAACATTTTATGAACAACGAAAGTTCAGGCAAACCAACCACAAGGAAACCGATCATGACGATAGCCAAGCATATTGAAGGGATTTTATCCAAATCCTCATGGATCCGCAAAATGTTCGAAGAAGGCGCCCGACTGAAGGCCATTCACGGGGCCGAAAACGTTTTCGATTTCAGTTTGGGAAATCCGAATCTGGATCCACCCGAATCGTTCAAAACCATCCTGAAAAAGCTGGCGGATGAGGAAACTCCCGGTTGCCACGGGTATATGCCAAACACCGGTTATCCGCACGTTCGCAAGGCAGTGGCGGATTATCTGTGTACGGAGCAGGGGGGCGCGATCTCTGCCGCCGAGATCATCATGACCTGTGGCGCGGCGGGAGGGTTGAACGTCATTCTCAAAGCACTGCTCGATCCCGGAGATGAAATCCTGACACCGACCCCCCATTTTGTCGAATATGGCTTCTATGTCGGCAATCACGGCGGTGTGCTGAAAACGGTTGCGACGCATCCGGATTTCACCCTCGATATCGCGGCCATGTCCAATGCCATTACACCGAAAACCAGGGCGGTTCTGATCAATTCTCCCAACAACCCGACCGGGCAGATTTATTCCCGTGAGAGTGTGACGGCACTCGGAAACCTGCTGGCCGAAAAAGGGAAAACGTATGGCCGAACCATTTACCTGATGTCGGATGAACCCTATCGAAAAGTCGTTTATGATGGGGTTACGGTTCCCAGTGTATTTGCCTGTTATCCAGAAAGTATCATGACCACGTCCTATTCCAAGGATATCTCGATTCCGGGGGAACGGATTGGATTTATCGCCGTCAATCCAGCGGCAACTTATAAAGATCAGCTCCTGGCCGCCATGGCCTTGACCAACCGGATTCTGGGTTTTGTCAATGCGCCAGCGCTTATGCAGCGCGTAATTGCCAACATGCAGGTTGCCAGTGTGGATAGCGCCGCGTATGCCAGAAAACGGGAACTGCTCTGTAACGGCCTTTCGGCATGCGGGTATGATTTTGTCAAGCCGCCTGGTACATTTTATCTTTTTCCACGAACCCCCATTGCCGATGATGTCGAATTTGTCCGTGCCCTCCAGAAAGAGCTGATTCTGGTGGTTCCCGGAAGCGGTTTCGGCGGACCCGGACATTTCAGAATCGCGTTCTGCGTGTCGGATGAGACCATTGTCAATTCGTTGCCGGGTTTTAAGCGTGTGATGGATCATTATCGATCCTGAACCCAAGGTCCGTTTGAAGTTCAGCAGGCTGAAGACCGAAGCGGATTGTATTTGATCGCTCTGTGAATTCGGCCTGTTTTTTTCTTCTTGACAGAATAAATTCATTCATATATCAGATGTAACGTTGTTTCGATTTTGATTTTCATTAATTCCATATAATATTTATATAGTATAAATATCAATATGTTGCATATTGCATTTAACCAGAACAATATTTTATTTCGTTTTGGGTGCAGGAATCGAATAACGATATAACTTATTTAATTATTACGATTTCAGAGTGTTGAATGGAATGATTTTGGCTAACGATGACAAGAATGTTTTAGACGGTAACAAGGTTTTCAAGCCCGAAATCCAGAAACGCCTCGAGGCGGCGGTACTGGATATATTTTCCGAATCGGATTTTCATCAGGCCAATATCCGTACGGTAGCAAAAAAAGCAGGGGTGAGTTTCAGCACCATCTATGGCTATTACGGCAGCAAGGAAGGCCTTGTATTTGCCGTTGTGGATGTGTGGCTGGGAAAATTGACGGAGCGCATCATCGATCACCTTCAGGGCATCGAAGACTTGAAGGAAAAGCTCAGAAAGGTTTTCTGGCTCCAGCTCGATTATTACGAAAATAATCAAGCCCTGGCGAAAATACTGTTCATGACGCTTCCCATGAAAACATGGATGGCAGACAGAACCTTTCAACAGAAGAAAATGATGAATCTTTTTCTTGAAGTCTTAAGACAGGGTCAGGAGGAAGGGGTGCTGAATCCCAACGTCCGTGCCGGCGTGCTGATGGATTTCATGATGGGGTTCGTTCAGCGGACTTTTTTTATGTGGGTATCGCGCGGCCAGAAGGAAAGTTTGATTTCCCAGGCCAA
>CAYQKZ010000131.1:0-8644 GCA_964418135.1 uncultured Desulfobacterales bacterium | reverse complement strand
CCGAAACGATCGGTGCCGTCGTTTCCTGTTCCCGGCCGATCGTCGATGCCAAATGGCTGGAGAAATCCCGTCAGGTGGGGACATCCGGCAAGACCGTCAAGCCCAAGGTTTACATTGCCCTGGGGATCAGCGGCTCTTTCCAGCATCTTGGCGGAATCAAGGGCAATCCGTTTATGGTGGCCATCAACAAGAATCCCAAGGCCCCCATTTTCCAGGTGGCAGATATCGGTATCGTAACGGATCTTCTGGAGTTTGTTCCCGAGCTGACCGAAAAAATAAAGGAAATGAAATAGGTTTTCGATCCTTTTTCAATTATTCCTGACAATCAGTCGGCTGTCTCTTCCTGTTCAGCCGGCTGATTGTTATTTTGTTCCAGCTTTCTGTTTTGGAATCCCTCCGATTTACCTCTTGCAGTGATTCAAAAAATTCTATATAGGTACCCGGACAATTTTAAATTCCATATATGGTACTTATATGATATCCAATAAAACGCAAAATACCGTTCCGGCCATCGATCGCGCCATCGATGTCATCGAATTCATCTCATCCCGCGAAAAAGATCTGTCGCTCTCCGAGATTCTGGAAAACGTCAACATCCCCCGACAGTCTCTGATTCGAATTCTCAATACCCTTTGCAATCGCGGATTTCTCGACAAATCCAGTCGCAGAGGGCTCTATCGGATCGGGCTTAGATTCCTTTATCTGGGCCATCGTCTCCAGGACAAGTTTGATCTCCGAACGATGGCCTGGGAATATATGAAAGAGTTGTCTCAGGAGACACGAAAAACCGTCGAATTATCCACTTTGGACCGGGATCAGCTCATCTTGCTGGAGCAGATTCGCGGTAGCGAGGGATTGTCGCTGTATTCCCGCGTCGGCAGTGTTTTCCCATATCTCCATGCTGTCAGCGTCGGCAAGGTTTATTTGTCGCTGATGAGCGAAGATAAAAGACGGCGTGTTCTAGAAAAAATCGGACTTCCGGCGGTAACGAAAAACACCATTACAGATATGGAGATTCTGGAGAAAGAAATCCGAGAAGTGCAGACTCGCGGATATGGTTTCGAGGATCAGGAACTCAGAGAAGGGGTTCGAAGGGTGGCGGCACCCATCTTCAATTTCAATGCCGAACCGGTCGGTTGCTTAGGGCTTTCAGCCAGTATTTTCAGTTTTGATCTCGGTGATGTGGATAAATATGGCCGGATGGTGTTGACTGCGGCAAAAAAAATTTCGGAAAAGATGGGATATGTAGAATTAATATCCTGAATCCGAATCAGATAAAAATCCGTTGACAGATGTCATGATATCATATAGCTATATTTAAGCTACAATAAAGCTATTCAGTTGCATTGTTTCGGCTGCGGACACTGCTTGGCAGTTAGACCATGCCTTGCAACGAAGCGCTTTTTCAAGATGTTGCAAAATCTTAGTCAAAACTGTTTTTGGATAAGACCGATTTTAACGTATAAATTGTAACCATTTATCATTGCAGGAGGAAATTATGAGGGAAGTGGTAATTGTCAGCGCATGTCGAACCGCCATCGGTGGGTTTGGTGGTACATTGGCCGCTCTGAGTGATATCGATTTCGGGCCTATCCCCATTCGTGAAGCCATTAACAGAGCCGGGCTGACCGGGGATCAGATCGATGAGGTCATCTATGCTTCCGGATATCGAACCGGCGATTTGCCCATCAACTCGGCGCGTGTGGTTGCCGTAAAAGCCGGAGTACCTGTCGAAAAACCGCAATTTACCATCAGCAAGGCCTGTGCCGGAAGTATCAAGGCCATCACGCTGGCTGCACAGGTGATTAAATCCGGAGATGCGGAAATCGTCGTAGCCGGTGGGATGGAGAGCATGAGCAATGCCACGTTCATGCTGAAAAAAGCTCGTTGGGGATATCGCCTGGGGCACGGTCAACTTCAGGATCAGTTGATTCTGTTCGATCCTTTAAGTGGTGACACGATGGGGGAGACTGCAGAAAACGTTGCTGAAAGATACAATGTTTCCCGGGAAGATCAGGATGCATTTGGTTTAAGAAGTCAGCAACTGGCTGAAAAAGCCATCAAAGAAGGGAAATTCAAAGAGCAGATCGTTCCGGTTGAAATTCCACAGAAAAAAGGGGATCCGAAAATATTCGATACGGATGAACATCCCCGCTTCGGAACCACAATGGAAAGTCTGGCAAAACTAAAACCCGCTTTCAGAAAAGGCGGCTCCGTTACCGCCGGAAACTCCAGTGGCATGAACGATGGGGCCTCTGCGCTGGTTATCATGTCCAAGGAAAAAGCGAATGCACTGGGCATCGAGCCGATGGCGACCATTGTCTCTTACGCATCGGTGGGCGTAGAGCCTTCTGTGATGGGTATCGGTCCTATTCCGGCAACCAGGCTGGCGCTTGAAAGAGCAGGCCTGACCATCGATCAGATCGATCTGATCGAACTCAATGAGGCTTTTGCCTCACAGGCGCTGGCCTGCATGCGCGAGCTGGGCATGAATATCGAAAAAGTCAATGTAAACGGCGGTGCCATAGCGCTGGGTCATCCGGTTTCCGGCAGCGGCGGTGTTATTGTCACCAAGCTTCTCTATGCAATGAAAGAACGCAATGCCCGCTATGGTCTGGCCACGTTGTGCATCGGTGGTGGACAGGGTCTGGCGCTGATCGTGGAGAGAAAGTAACAATAGATATCATGCCGAATGTCGGCAAACATGTCTTTTCATGACTTCTGAAAAATATGTACCTTTCAAATGGCGGCGGGGATGTTTTCCCGCTGCCATTTGGAGACCAATGGGCTGTCTGTCCTTGGCATTTGTTTCACCGCATTGCCCTTGTTGTTCGATCGTTACAGTTATCCGGCATCTTCTATACATGAATCGCCAATCCTCTCTTTCGTTTTTTCCTGCAGCCCTTTCAAAATAATTCCAAATTCGTTCTGCGACCTAATCCTGCCCGGACGCTCTCTTGCAGGGTAATATGAGATCGTCTCTTAGACAGTGCTTGTATTCGGCCGTTACTTCAGAGTTGCCCACCGCCGGTATCAGCAGACTCAGTCTGTCATTTTCTACTTGACAAATAAAATAAAATCTATTTAAATACCATATATGAATTTTAAAACATCATATATGGTATTTAAATTGTGAAGCAGAATTCAACGATGCGCTGTTGATAGCCGATTTCCCTTTTCGTCTGTCTTTCGGTGAAAAAGCTTATATTCTCGATGACAGCAAGCCGAAAGTCTATTTTTATGACAGCGAACTGAAAGATACGGCGGAAAAGGCGCTGAACATGGCCAAGCATAAACCGTCACGGGTGGTCATGGTGGATGTTTCGGGCAAAGAAAAACCATTTGTCGGGTCGATTTCGTATGAAGAATATGTTCGAGGCAAATCCGAAACAGATCCCGACATCAAGAGGCCGACGTGGGTTTACAGCGAAAACAGAAAGCCAAAGAGGAAATGGTTGAGGGTTTACTCGAGAAAGCCTCTTCAATTTAACTTCTTGTCGTTTGAAAAAAAATCACTTGCTGTCGATGCATGCCGGCAACTCAATTTAATATCATCATAAAGTTACTGAATTGAATCATAAATTTTTGGAGGAAAAAAATGAACTTTGAACTGACACAAGCTCAAAAGAGCATCATGAATGCCGCTCGGGATTTCGCGGTTAAAGAATTTGATCCGCAGATGGCAATGGAACTGGAGAAAAAGCATGAATTTCCGAAAGACTTGTATAAAAAAGCCGCCAGTCTTGGATTTGTTGCGCCATATGTTGATGAAGCATATGGTGGAGACGGGATAAGTATCCTCGAAAATGCGCTCATCGTCGAGGAGTTCTGCCGAGCGGATTCCAGCATTGGGCTGGCCATTGACCTGGCTGCTTTGCCCTGTAAATTTCTATACCGTTATGGTAACCATGACCAGAAGACACGTTATCTGACCAAGATCACATCCGGAGAATTCGGTGCCGCCATTGCCTTGACAGAACCGGATCATGGAAGTGATATCACGAGCATGGATACGGTGGCAGTGAAAAAAAATGGAGCATATCGGCTTTCCGGTACCAAGACATTTATAACAAATGGTACGATTGCCGACTTTTATACGGTTCTGTGTCAGACCGATCCGGAAGCATCGCCGAAATATAAAGGAATGAGTATTCTCATCGTGGATCGTGACATGATTGGCAAAAATTTCCAAGTCAATGAACTGGGCGAAAAAATGGGAATTCGGTTGACCAGTTCCGAAGAGCTGGTTTTCGATAACCTGGAAGTTCCGGAAAAGAATATTCTGGGTGATGCAGGTAAGGGCTTTTATCAGGCCATGGGATTTTTTGAAGAGAGCAAAATCGAAATTGCCGCACAGGCCGTGGGTGTGGCGCAAGGGGCGTACGACATGGCTTACCAGTATGCCAAAGACAGAAAACAGTTCGGCAAACCCATCGCCAGTTTTCAAGCCATCCAGCACAAATTTGTTGATATGTATTTGAAGATCGAAAATGCTCGGAATCTAGTTTACAAAGCGGCCTGGAAATTCGATCAAGGTCAGCGGGACCATCGGGCGGTAGCTCTGGCAAAATACTATGCCGCCAACATCGCCAATGAGGTGGCCTATGACGCGATGCAGGTGTTCGGCGGATACGGGTATTTTCAGGAATATAAAGTGGAAAGATATTACCGGGATGCCCGGATTCTGTCGATTTATGAAGGTACGGCGGAAATTCAGAAAAACATCATCGGTACATCAATTTTCCCGAATTTATAATGGGATGACACAATTTATTATCTCAAATATTTCCACAAAATCAGAGTAACCGTTCACACCCCCTCTCAGCGAGAGGATGAGAAGTGTTTGGAATCACGATATTTCCCCCCTCCAGAAATCCCTCCGCTGGGGGGATGAGGTGAATGATTACAAATCGGATCATCACGTAACACTACATGCCGTGGCTGATGGCGATATTCGCGTGTGAGACTTGCTTTTGCTCAAGTACAGTATTGCCATCAGTTCCACAATTATTCATTCCTGATAATTCCATTTTTTACAATAATGCCGGTGTGAATTGATTTATCCGTCATTTCCCACATTTTTCTTGACAAAATTCCTGATAGCTGTATTGTAGCTAAGATATAGCTTTGTATAATCATTTTATGAATCATGCTTTTTGGGATCATAAGCGGCATGTTTTCTAATCTTGTCTTCCTGAGGAAAAGGGGCGACGTGAGCGCACAACAATATGCTCCGTTTCTGATCACTAAACGGTTATTCATCATTCAACTTCACAGCACAATAAAGGAGACACCGTATGGCCGACTTAAGTTGGTTACCGAGAGAATCGGGAACAAAAGATCATTTTCTCTGGACCGAAGCAAAGTTTTCATCTCAGGCACCTGGGGTGATGTTCGAGAAAAAACCGGTATTGGATGTTGCCGGAAACCCAGTTGAAGGTTTGTATTCCGCATGGATTACTTTGAACAATCCTGCTCAGTACAACTCTTACACAACAGAAATGGTCAAGAGTGTCATTGCCGGTTTTCAGCGGGCATCTGCAGACAGTTCCGTGGTAGCGGCCGTATTTACAGCTATTGGCGACAAGGCATTTTGTACCGGCGGCAATACGCAGGAATACGCACAATATTATTCAGGACGTCCGAATGAATACGGAATCTACATGGATCTGTTCAATGCCATGGTGGATGCAATTTTGGGATGCAAAAAGCCTACCGTCTGTCGTGTGAACGGCATGCGGGTGGCAGGCGGCCAGGAAATCGGCATGGCCTGTGATCTCACGATATCCAGTGACCTGGCCATCTTCGGTCAGGCCGGTACCCGGCATGGATCGGCACCGGATGGCGGAAGTACCGATTTTCTGCCCTGGATGCTGCCCACGGAACTGGCCATGTGGAACTGCGTTTCCTGCGAGTTCTGGAGTGCATACAAGATGAAACAGCTAGGGCTGATTTCCAAATGTGTTCCGGTTATCAAAGATGGCGATAAATGGGTCAGAAATCCGGCTGTTATCACGGATCAATTTGTGGATGACGGTGAAGTCGTGTATGGCGAGATGAAGACGGGCGATGCTGCCAAGCAGGCCAGAGAATATTTGAAAACCGCCAGTATCAGCTTTGACAGGCTGGATGGGGAACTCAACAAAATCATTTGGACATTCACGAACCTTTTTCCTGGCTGTTTGATCAAGAGTGTCGAGGGAATCCGTCTCAAAAAGAAGTTCTTCTGGGATCAGTCCAAGGTTATCAACCGGCACTGGCTGGCAGCCAATATGGCTACGGAAGCTTTTCTGGGATTCAACGCTTTCAATACCAAGAAAATTACCGGCACGGATACTATCGACTTTATCGAATATCGACGGCGGATTGCCAACAGTGCGCTATTCGATGAGGAATTGATGGCGGCCGTTCTGGGTAAGCCAAAAGCGTAAGGCAACTCAAAAAATATAATCTACCATGATTCATTAAAAGATATTCACATGGATATACAGGATAATGAGAAAGACAGATAACCACGAAATACACGAAATAAAAGATATACGGTAAAGAATTTAAATGCTGAAAAACGACGAAAAAAAGGTTTTTCAGCATTTTTTCAGATATAACCTGTAAAAAATAATAACTAACATATGCATCCCGGAAGGGAATTACAGTAAGGAGTAACAATATATGCTGCTGGAAGGAAAAAGTGCGATCGTAACCGGCGGATCACAGGGAATCGGGGCGGCCACCTCTATGGGAATGGCTGCCGAAGGGGCCAATGTCTGCCTGCTGTACCGTAAACACGCAGATGAAGCATTCAAGATTCGTGACGACATCATCAAAATGGGCAGAAAAGCCATTGCCCTATCCTGTAACATCGCTTCGTTTTCCGAAGCAGAGCAGGTTGTCAAAACAGCACGCGAAGCATTCGGCCGGATCGATATTCTGGTGAACAATGCAGGCATGAACTGGGACGGCGTTTCCTGGAAAATGACCGAAGAACAGTGGGATAAAGTGATTGAGGTCAACTTGAAAGGGTATTTCAATTTCACCCGTCACGTAGCCCCCCTGATGAAGGATCAGCAGTACGGCAAGATCGTCAACATCACGTCGATCAACGGGATGCGCGGAAAATTTGGCCAGACCAACTACTCGGCGTCGAAAGCCGGTATCATCGGATACACCAAAGCCGTTGCCAAAGAGCTGGGCGCCTTCAACGTGAATGTGAATGCCGTGGCACCGGGGTTGATCGAAACCGCCATGTTGAAAGAATCCGACGCCCACGATAAAATCGTCAATCTGGCCATGGCGGAAATCGTGATGAAACGTGTGGGAACCCCCGAAGATGTGGCCAATGTCATCGTTTTTCTGGCCTCTGACAAATCTCGTCATGTAACCGGCGAAGTCATCAAGGTCGATGGCGGACAATATATCTAAAGGAGATTTCTCATGAGTGATGCAAAAACCATTCAATGCACCTGTGCCGATGGCGTGGCACGCGTAACATTTGCCCGGCCCAAGCACAATGTGTTCAATATTGCCATGATGCAGGAGTTCAACACCGTTCTCGAAGGCCTGATTGCGGACAAAGATCTTAAATGCGTGGTGATACTTGGAGACGGCCCGAGCTGGTGTGCCGGTGTCGATGTGGGAGATCACCGACCCGAAATGGTTGATGACATGATCCGTACGTTCAACCAGGCACTGACATCGATCGAAGCCATTCCGGTACCGGTGATAGCTGCCGTACACGGGGCCTGCCTCGGCGGCGGCATGGAATTTGCCATTGCCTGCGACATGGTGGTGGCAGCCAGGGGTGCCAAATTCGGCCAGCCGGAAGTGAAGCTGGGATTTTTTCCACCCTATGCAGCCATTCGTCTACCGGTTCTTGTCGGCCCTGCCAAAGCCATTGAAGTCTGTACCACGGGTAAAACCTATACAGCGGATGAAGGCGCTGCCATGGGGTTTGTCAGCCGAGTGGTCGAAGCCGATCAGTTCGAAGCGGAAGTCGCCAAATATGTGGCAGAAATCCAGAGCAGCAGCCCGTTGATTCTGCGGCTGAACAAACAGGCGGTGCGGGCCCATCTTGGCATGAAATTCCCCGTTGCCATCGAACGTGTCAGTGATCTGTTCTTGAATACGTTGATGAAAACCGAAGACACACTGGAAGGGATCGCCGGTTTTTACGAAAAGCGAAAACCTGTATGGAAAAATAAATAATTCAAGGAGTTGATAAAACATGAATATGATATCCTGGCAAATGACGGAAGTCAAACAGCCGATCGTAAAAGTTGAATCCCCGCTGCCGACTCCCGGACAGGGGGAAGTCCTTCTGCGAGTGGCCGGATGTGGTGTTTGCCATACCGACCTTGGTTTTTACTATGATGGGGTTCGAACCAAATCTCCCTTTCCGCTTACTTTAGGTCATGAAATCAGTGGATTCATCGAAGCCGTTGGTCCGGGTGCCGAAGCCTGGAAGCAAAAAGCCGTTCTCGTTCCGGCGGTCATGCCATGCGGCGGATGCGATGTCTGTTCCCGGGACATGGGCAATATCTGCCCGACGCAGAAAATGCCCGGAAACGATATACAGGGAGGTTTTGCGAGCCATATCGTGGTCCCGGCGGCACAGCTCTGTGAAGTCCCGGTGAATGTGGACGGTAAA
>CAYQKZ010000130.1:4492-8648 GCA_964418135.1 uncultured Desulfobacterales bacterium | reverse complement strand
GATGTCCGTTTGGTGAATTTGTGGCTGCTTGGTTAATAACACAAATGTAATTATCACGGAATTTCAGATTTCGTGGGAGAAAGGAAATGGGAATAACAGATGAACATTACGATAATGCCGGCCGTTGTCATCACACTTTTGATTTTTATTTTGGAACCATGTGCCGGTTTTTCCGATTCAACCGAGATGACTGCCATGCCTGATGAGACAGTTATCCAGTATGTGGAAAGAATTAAAGGAAAATTTGATCTTAAGTATTATCAATATGTTATTGGTACAGCCAACCCATTTAAAGAAGGTGATGAATCGCTTGGGGTGGCAGCAGATTCCGAGAATACACGGGAAAAATCCAGAAAACTCATTTCCAGCACAACCATCAGAGATATTCACGAGCATCCCCTGTTTGAAGATAACCAGCAGAAACTCATCTGGAAAACCACGGATTTTGTACAATATGAAAAAGTCAAAGACTGGACAATGGGTCAGTTGAAAGATTTTGTTCTGACCCGATCCGAATCGGATATCAAACGCATCATGTGGGGACTGAACAGCGATGTCATCGCCTGTTTGACCAAGTTGATGAGCAATGCCGAACTCACGGAAGTCGGAAAAAAAGTATTCAATCCCCTGCCGGGGAGTCATCTTGGCGCAAAAGGGTATATGGGTGCCAGAATTCAGCCCAACTCACCCACGGACAATCCTGAAGACATCGTCTGGCAGGTCTTTGACGGGTGGTGTTACGCCACAGGGGATTTGGTTTTGGGAACAAACCCGGTGTCGGATTCCACCGAAAATATCGCTGCGATTGAAAAGGCATTGAAAGATGTGGTGGTGACTTTCGGACTTCAGGATACCATTCCCTGGTGCGTGCTGTCGCATATCGACAAGCAGGTCGCGGTGGAACGAAAATATCCCGGAGAGACCGCTATCTGGTTTCAGAGTCTGGCCGGATGTGATGACGCCAATCAGACCTTCAATATCACCATCGATAAAATGATGAATTATGCCAACATGCGCACGGGTAAATACACATTATATCATGAAACTGGTCAGGGAGCGGATTTTACCAACGGTGCGGGCCATGGGTTCGACATGGTAGTTCATGAATCCCGAAAATATGGATTTTCAAGGGCATTGATCATGGAAGCCGCAAAAGTGGCACCCAATGGAAATGTGTGGTCTTTTACCAATGATGTGGCGGGATTTATCGGGCCCGAAGTGTTCAAAAACCGTGATCAATTAGTCCGATGCTGTCTGGAAGATATTGTCATGGGCAAACTTCACGGGCTTTGTTTAGGTCTTGATATTTGCACAACCCTTCATATGCCGATCACACTGGATGATCTGGACTGGTGCATGGATCAGATTATGCCGGCCAATCCTGCCTATCTCATGGCGCTTCCCACCAAAAACGATCCCATGTTGAGCTATCTGACTACCGCATTTCAGGATCATGTTCGCATCCGGAATCAATTCGGTTATAAAGTCAATGACGCCATGTGGAAATTCTTCAAAAAGATACAGATCGTGGATGAAAACGACCATTTTACAGAGCATTTCGGCGATCCCATCTGGGTCTATTACCAGTATCTCCTGGCAAGAAAAGACAACCGATCCAAAGAGGAAATTTATGCTGAAGGCGAAGCGGCGATTCGACGCATTGAAGCCCGCGGTGTACCGATTGCCAGAGGGCATGGGGTGTCTCCCTGGGACCTGAATCCAAAACTGAACCAGGAAATCCGCTTGCTTTACGATGATGCCAAAGCATCTATCCGGGCGGAATTTACACCGGAATTTATCGATTCGATCCCCAATCATTTTCTGGTTGCCACCACTTCGAAAGATCGGGCGGAATACATTGCCCATCCGCCGACCGGTGAAATCCTGAGCGAATCCGCACGTTCTTCGATAGCGGCTCTCAGAAATACATGGCATGAAAATGTTCCGGATGTTCAGATCGTCATTTCCGACGGGCTGAATGCTCGGGCAATCATGGATGCAGAACATCTGTTTCCGTTTTTGGAAACCGTCGGAAAAGAATTGAAAACAGCCGGGTTTACGGTTGGAGATAGAAATATCGTTGTCACATCGGGCAGGGTCCGTGCCGGTTATGCCATCGGCGGAATTCTGTTCGAAAAATCCGATCCGCATAAACCCAAAGCAGTGCTTCATGTCATCGGTGAGAGACCGGGGAACGGACATCATAATTATTCCGTCTATATCGTGGCACCCCAAGGAGAAATCTGGTCGAAAAAAAGCGTGGATCACAACATCGGAAGAGTTGTCAGCGGCATTTCCGATACAGCATACCCCCCGGTGGATGCAGCGAAAGAAACGGTTAAAATCGTTAGAGAAATGACCGGAATGTAGGCAATTCAAGGATAGGGTCACAAATTTTTGGATATCCGTATCGAAAAAACCGTTCCGCCGGTTTCGGGGCAATGTACCGACAGTGTTCCCTGATGTTTTTCAACGATGATGTCGTAGCAGATGCTCAGTCCAAGTCCTGTACCCTGACCTGGTGGTTTGGTGGTAAAAAATGGATCGAATATCCGGTTTCGGATGTCGGCAGGTACTCCGGGGCCGTCATCCGAAATTTCACAGTACACATTTGTTTCATCATGCCTGGTGCGGATGGTGATTCGGCCCCTTTCCTGACGATCCTGCGATTTGATGGCATGGGCGCTGTTGACGATCAGATTCAGAAATACCTGGTTAAGCTGTTCGGGCAGGCACCGGATTGCCGGCAGGTCCCCCAGATCCGCTGTGACATCGGCAATATATTTGTATTCGTTTCTGGCGATTACGAGGGTGTCCTCGATACAGGCATTGATATTGAAAGTCGAGAAATCCCCGGTCTGATCCATCCGTGAGAAATCACGCATACTCTGGATGATCCGATCAATCCGCTCGAAACCTCGGCCGGATTCCTTGAAAAGGATTGGAATGTCTTCCAGAATGAAATCGATCTTCAGTTCAGCTTCTTTGTGACGAACCAATTGCGATTCCGGTAGAGATGTATCGATGGTATCCGCCAGTTTTCGATATATCTGAAGCATATCGACGATATCCACGAAATATTCGGACAAGGTGATGAAATTCACGGAAACAAAACTCATGGGGTTGTTCAGTTCGTGCGCAATGCCGGCAGCCAGTTGCCCGACGGACGCCATCTTATCCTGAACGGCCATTTGAGCGTGGAGTTTTTCCAGTTCCATAGATCGTTCCTGAATGCGCAGTTCCAGTGTTTCGTTGGAGCGGTGGAGGGCTTCTTCCGCCAGCTTCCTTGCTGTCAGATCGGTATCGACACCCCGATAACCGACGAGACGGCCGTTCTCATCGAGAATCGGCACTGCATTGGTAGAGAACAGAACCTGACGGCCGTCCTTGGTGATACACCAGTTTTCCAGATTTTTGATCTGTAATTTAGCATTGGCCAATTCAATGAATTTACAACGAACCTGAATTGCTTCCTCATCTTGCATGAAATCGTAAACGTGTTTACCGATCATTTCTTCGGGTTTATAACCCAAATAGTCTTCGACTTTGGGAGTACAGAAAGTATAGCGCCATTCGGTATCGACATCCCAGGCCCAGTCCGACATACATTCAATGATTGTCTGAAGAACCCTGTTGGCATTTTCGGCGGATTTCGTGCGTTCCAGCACTCTTCTTTCGAGTTCCTCATTCAAAATATGCAATGCATTTTCCGCCCGTTTGCGATAGGTAATGTCGAGACCTATTCCAAAAAAAGCAGGGTTTCCGGAGATGGTATCCATCACAACCGATGCATTCGATATGAACCATATCCAGGTGCCGTTTTTATGGCGAATCTGATATTCAATCCGTTTCTGTTTGATTCCGGTCTCCATAATTCGCCCAAGAGCTGATTTAAACGAAAGGACTTCCTGCGGATGAACCAGTGTGTCAAACGACGTGCCGATCAGTTCGGCAGGAAGATATCCGAGCAGAAATTCTACGCTCGGTGCCACGTATGTGATGATTCCATCCGGAGACAATGTGTAGATCAGTTCATTGGCATTTTCGATGAATGAACGGAACCGCTGTTCGCTCTTCGATACTTCTTTTTCGGCTTTTCGGGTTCTGTTCCACTCTCTGTAAAACAACCAGGTGGATATGAACGTACAGACAAAAA
>CAYQKZ010000130.1:0-4470 GCA_964418135.1 uncultured Desulfobacterales bacterium | reverse complement strand
GAGTAGTGATAACTTGTAAACTTCTGCAAACCAACCTGTAAGATAATCGCGGGGAGCCAATTCGGTGATAATGTAGAACGGTTGCCGGGTGGAAAGTCTGCGGTATGAAAAAATCCGCTCAATCCCATCAACACTGCTTATTGCCGTGTATGTGGCCGAGGTGTTGCCGGATTCGATCAAATCAAGAAGCTGGGGAGAACCGAATTTCTGACCGATTTCAGCACCGGCGGTTTCAGGTCCCGGATATCGGGCAACCAGAAATAACGCCTCGTCAAGCAAGGTGATGGTGCCACTGAGTCCCATATTCAGTTCCTTGAATGTTTGCATCAAATACTCGATTCCAAGACCTGCATAGGCCAGGCCTGCAAAGGTTCCATTCGGATCATGGATGCTGTGAGCCATAACCACCATCCATTTTCCCGAAATCCCTCCGACAAGAGGTTTGGAGATTACCATACCGGCATTCGGATGGTCACGAAGAAATTTGAAATAGTCCCGATGAGCTAAGCTTATTGTTGTGGCGATTTTTTCTTCAGGCCCGTAGATGGCGTCGCCGGAAGCATTGGTCGCTCTGAAGGATAACAATTCCGGCAGGCGGGCATGTTCTTGAATGATAAATCGGTTCAATGTTTCCTGTTGAATGACGCCTTCGGTCAGTAAACGCTCGGCTTCATCGCTGACCGATTGCAGGGCGACGGCCACTTTTGCAAATATTCCGGAAATATTCTCATCGAGAACACGAGAGATATTTCGACTGGTAACCGCCGCCTGGTTTTCGTAATGGGTTTTGCTGTTTTGAAGGGAATACCAGACTATGCCTCCAACAAAGACATTGAGTAACAGAACTCCCGATATAAGACGCTTCAGAAGTCCATTATGACTATCCTGCGAGGTGGTTGCCGGAATCTTTAGGCATTTCATGTCATGATACCAATTTTTCTGTTGATGATGTGGAAACTTCGTTCTGTTGTATCGCTTCCTTCAACTGATTAATCTGCATTTTCAGTTCACTCGGAATAATTTCATACAACAACCATGCCATTTAAGTCAATTTTGATAAAAGATTTTACACAGCATAAAATGTTTATGATATCAACCTATATTAACGAAATGAAAATATTTCCTAACAATCGAAGCGTACTCGCAACCAGGGTTCGAATCGGGATTGTCTCTCAAAATGAGAGATGTGATGATGATGTCTCTCAAAATGAGAGAGGATCAATCCATAAACGCTTTATTATGATGTTGGAAATCGATTCAATTGAAACGTCTTCTTTACGTTTGTCTTTCACGGGATATCTTTCAGATGATTTGTTGCCCGGTATACAAAATCATGCAGGGGGTCGCTGTTTATCTGTTGACAAAATTCCATTTGAAAATTACAGGGATTATTACTTTTTTTGACATCGATTAAGGTTACGGCATTTGAAGGCAATTTCCGGCCTTATCCTGTCGGGGGGAGCGCACCGAATCGACTGAAACAATGATCACAGGCCAATTTAGGAGAGGTAATCGAATGAATGCGAATGTTATAATTATGAGTTTGGCTGTATTTTCGTTTTGTTATGGCTGTTCCGGAGGCAATACGTATCACAAGGCCGCTGTACCCGATCCAAAATCATACAACGCTCATTTTGGGGATATGGATACCAATGGTGATGATCAGGTCAGTCGGGAAGAATTCAATGCATACTTTCCACAAGCTGATCCCAATGTCTTTCAGACTGTTGATCTCAATGCAGATGGGTCGCTGGATCATGATGAATGGCACCAATTCAAGAGTTCACATGGAATGAAACATCAGAATTGATGTGCTGCTATAGACATTCAGAAAAAATAATTTCGCTGCGTTATCTGTCGGGAATGGCCAAAAAAGCCGATTCCCTCCCTGCTGCCTTGCGAAATGAATTTTTTGAAAATCTATAGTGGATATGCGGATAAAACATGGGGGTGGCAATTTTTGAAGTCAATTTGGATTCAAGAGATTGGCTATGAGCAATGAGTACCTGGCTACGGGCTTTCCCGATGTGGATGGAAGGGATGACACGTCATCGTACACGAATTGTCTTGCATTGCTCGATTCGTTGCCGTATTTCCGCCGATATAAACAGCGCAGCTACGACCTGTTGTCTCTGACCGCAGGTCTTTCCCTGCTGGAAATCGGGTGTGGAATCGGAGACGATGTGTTTCGGATGGCTTCCCGTATTCTGCCGGACGGGAAAGTGGTGGGGGTGGACACCAGCATTCGAATGATTGAAATCGCAGTCTCCCGAAACCCCATACAGGCAGGTGTTGAATTTGCCCAGGCGGATGCCCGTCATCTTCCTTTCAAAGAAAACAGCTTTGCCCGTTGCCGGGTGGATCGCACATTACAGCATATTCAGGAACCGCAGCAGGCAATTCGAGAAATGGTCCGGATTCTTCAGCCGACCGGTATACTGCTGGCCTATGATAATGACTGGGGAACGTTTTCCATAAGTGGTACGGATGACCAAACCACGAGAATCATCGAAATGCTATGGGCGGATGCCTTTACGAATCGATGGATCGGTCGATATCTCAACCGCTATTTTCTGGAAGCGGGTCTGAAGAATGTATGGGTTGAACCATCGGTTTCGGTTGTCACCGATTTTGAACTTGCCGACCGGATCTACAATATCCGCCAGACAGTCAAACGAGCGGTGGCAACCGACCACATCGATCCAGTGACTGCCGAGGGATGGCTTTCAGATGTTCAGACACAGAGCCGATCCGGTGGTTTTCTGTGTACCCTCACTGCCATTACGGTAACAGGAACAAAACCGTCATGATCCGTATTTTTCTCGATTCAGCGAATGTTTCGGAATCGCTAATTCTTGAAAGTTTTTTGAAGCGATGTGTCCATGACAGCCTCATAGCCGGTCAATGTGGCGATAACGGCGTGCTGGGCATCCAGAAATGTGAAATCTCCCAGCATCTTGTTCTGTCCGGTCTGCCGGATTTCGAGGACTGCGGTAACCCCGTTTTCTGGAAACCGACTGCAATACTGGCGATAACTGGCCCCGAAACTAGGAAGTGAAACCATCCCTTTCTGCTCGAAACACCAGACAATGGCCATTTGAAAGGCGGCGTCCAGTACCAGCGGATCACCGATCCAGCGGCTGCGTAAAGGCTCTGTCGTCCATTGATCGGGGGGCGGGGCCGAAGCCAGTTCGGCGACCATGGTCTCGGGCGAGAGGCTGAGAATGCGCTGAAGACCCTTTAAACCGTTGCCGTGAAAAAGAATCTTCTTGTAAACTTCCTCCATGGATCGCGTATATACATGATTCTCGTTCAGGTGTCGGGAAATGTCGAATGCCGGCGGCAGGAACAACTCGTTCGACAGCACTGCCCTGGCACGGGTATGAATGACTTCTTTCCCGTCTTTGAAACCATCCCGGATTTCGATATCCATCTCGAAGTGAGACCCGTTTTTACGGGTTTTTCCGGTCATCAGGCGAATGGTCTTTGTTCCGTCATCCAGCCGGATTCCCTTGAGAATTCGAATGTCATCGAGACCGGAGAGCTGAAGTCCGGGGTTTTCATGAAGTGCCCCGTGTCCGAGCCATTCCGTGATCAGCGCAAAAGGCACCACTGGTTTGCCGTTGAGAATATGAGATTCGAGAATCGGATAGCGATCGATGTCGATTTCCCGTTTCATGCTTTGCGTGAGGGTTTCGGCAGCCGGTGACGGAAGGGTTTCCTGCGGCTGTGGATGGAATTGACCCGAGCCGATCACCACTTCGACCGGTCCGCTCGGACCGGCCTTCATCTCCTGAACCATGCTGTGCGCTCCGGCAGTTGGCGGGATCAGGCGGACATGATTGCGTTCAAATTCACGACGGAGCGAGTCTGTGACCATCCCGCCGTCCCAGGGTCCCCAATTGATGGAAACCACCCGGCAGTCTTTCCGATCGAGGGCTTCCCGATGTGCCGTTTTATTCAGCACTTCGTTGGCCATTGCGTAATCCACTTGTCCGCGGTTGCCGATGCGGGCGGAAATAGAGGAGAAACAGACGATTTGTTTGAGCGTGTCTGACCGGGTGGCATCCATGAGCGCCCGAAACCCGACGACCTTTGTATCGAATACCATCTGGAACTGCTCCGGCGTTTTGTCCAGAATGAGCCGGTCTTCCAGAATACCGGCACCGTGGATGACGGCCGTGATGGGGCCAAAGGTGCTTCGGACAATTTCCAGAATATCCGAAAGTGCTTTGGCGTTTCGCACATCCACGGTATGATATGCGGTGCGGGCACCCGTGGAGCGGATGGCATGCAGCGTCGAGAGGATATCACGATTGGCCCGATGCTTCCGGTAAGCGGTTTCCAGTTCTTTTGGAGAGACATTCGGGAGCAGCTCATGACGGAGAATGGCCTGTTTCATTTCCGATGGTTCATGTGCCTGCACCAGCCATTCGGGTTCGGGGATCGGTTCCGGAGAGCGCCCCAGCA
>CAYQKZ010000129.1:0-8663 GCA_964418135.1 uncultured Desulfobacterales bacterium | reverse complement strand
GCCTGGATATCCCCATAAAATACTGAAACCGATGCAGCCGATAAAATGTTCATGGCCGTGCCTCCCCCAGATAAGCCTGGATGACTCCGGGATTTTGGACTACTTCCCGAGGATTGCCTTCCGCGATTTTCTGGCCGAAATTGAGAACCACGACGCGATCGCTGATGTTCATGATGACCCGCATGATATGCTCGACGATTAAAATGGTGATCCCCTGGTCGCGCAGAGAAAGAATCAGCTCGATCGTCCGGTCGGCCTCGGTCGGGTTCAGGCCGGCCACCACTTCATCGAGCAGCAGCAGTGTCGGCTCGAGTGCCAGGGCCTTGCTGACTTCCAGACGCTTTCGACCGGCCAGGGTCAGACTGGATGCCTGAGCATGGGCCCGGTCTGCCAGCCCGGTTCTTTCGAGAACCTTCCATGCCTGCTGTTCTGCCTGACGCCGTTTGGGATATTTGGCAAACGATGCGATGACGACATTTTCCAGAACCGTCAGGCCGGCAAACGGCTTGACCACCTGGAAGGTGCGGCCGATGCCCAGCGTTGCCAGTTTATAGGGAGGTTTTCCGCTGATGTCATGTCCGTTGAAATGAATATGGCCTTTGTTGGGCGCATAAAAGCCGCTGATCACGTTGAACAGGGTTGTTTTTCCTGCGCCGTTGGGACCGATAAGCCCGATAATTTCACCGGTCTTCATCTGAAAGGACACCTGAAACACCGCATGGAGTCCGCCAAAGGTTTTGGTGACGGTATTCACCTGAAGGAGAGGTTCAGTCATGACGGGCTCCTTTATCGATAATTTGCTGGGAAACCGGCTTCTGCTTGACTGCGTTACGGGTCTGCAAATACCCTGATACCGTGCCCCACAGGCCATTGGGAAGGAAGACGACACTGGCGGCGATCACCCCGCCGAGGATGATCAGATAAAGAACCTGATAATCGGACAGATACGCCCAGAAATATGTTTTGAACAGATAAATGATGATGGCGCCGATGGCGGGGCCGATCAGGGTTCCCAGACCTCCGAAGACCGCCATGACAACGGCTTGATCCGTCACCAGGTCTCCCAGAACCGATGCCGGATCGATATAGGTGATCCAGTAAGCATAAATGGCGCCCAGTATCCCGGTGGGGACTGCGGAAAGAATAAAGGCCTGGAGTTTGATCCAGGTAGGATTGAGCCCCAGAGACATGGCACTTTGATCGTCTTCGCGGATGGCTTTGACCTTGAGTCCGAAAGGGGCTTTTTCCAGCAGAAACCAGTACAACGCAAAGATGCTGGCCACAACCCCAAGCATGAGATAATAAAAAAAATCGGGATGCAAAAATGTAGGCAGCCGCATGCCGTCGGGCCCCCCGGTAATATCCATGACCAGCGCCACCTGTTGAATGGCCCGGGACAGAGCCCAGGTGGCAATGGCGAAATAGGCGCCTTTGAGCCGCAGCGTGGGAATCCCGGCGATCACGGCCAAAATGCCTGCCGCTATGCCTGCAACCGGAAGCGCCAGAAAAAAAGACCAGCCGCACAGCTTCATCAGCAGGGCGGTGGTGTAAGCTCCGATTCCGAAAAAGGCGCCATGACCGAAATTCAGATAACCGGTATAGCCTGCCAGAACATCCCAGGATATGGCCAGGCCGATCCACAGAATGGCTTCCGTGATGATTCGCAGAAAAAACGTGTCATGAATCACGGAGGGCACGGCCAGCAGAGCGCCGAATGATAAAATGAGTAAGAGATACTTTCGGCTCATACGCCTCTTCCAAAAAGCCCTTTGGGGGAGATTAACAAAATGGTGAACAGAATGCCGAATACGGCCATCAGGGTGTAGCTGGGGTTCAGGTAAATCAGGAAAAAAGACTGAACCAGGCCCAGCAGAAACGCCGCCCAGGGAACGCCGGCCAGATATCCCATGCCCGCCAGAACCACGATGAAGAACGCCAGAATCGTATATTCGCCGCCCATCTGTGCGTTGATGGTGAAAATGCTGCCGATGATCACACCGGTCATGGCGCTGAGTCCGACGTAAATGCCGTAAACATAAGAGCTGATCCGCTTGGCGTTGATGCCCATCAATCCCGATGCTTCACGGTGCTGGGAAAGGGCTCTGACCGCACGGCCGAAATCGGTTTTTTTCAAGACGAAGTGCAGCACCAGGGTAATGGCGATGGCATACAGCAGACCTGCCAGACGCACATAAGGGATGGTGATGAAAACGCTGCCCATCTCGAGAAAAAAGGAATCCTGGGATATGGCAGAGGGAATGGAATGGGAATAAAATCCGAAACCGGTCAAGGCTGCGCCGCGGAACATCAATGCCAGCCCGAAGGTAAAAACCAGACCCATCAGGACGGGATTTCCCTTCTTACCGCTGATGACCCGGTAAACCAGGGGCTGAATCGAATATCCGATCACAGCGAAAACCAGAAATATTGCCGGCAGAAGAATGAACGGATCCAGAACCGACCATAGATTGAGATAATAGCCGAGAAAGGCTCCCAGCATGATCCATTCGCCGACGGCAAAATCGATGATGTGCATGACGCCGTAGGCCAGTGAAAAACCGATGGCGATGGTGATATAAATTCCGCCGATCAAAAGGCCGTCTACCGTGGCCTGTGGCAATAATTCCATGGTGATTGCTCCGGTGGTTGATAAAAAAATCGGGTGAACAGGCAGAAATTATTTATAATTTCACCGCAAAGACGCAAAGAACGCAAAGATAAAGCATGTAATCGATCTAAACGCTTTGCGACCTTTGCGTCTTTGCGGTGAATATTCATTAAGGTTGTATTACAAGTTTAAATTTAAAAACTATTTCTTGGCTTTCATGGGGTATAAAGGCTTGCTTTCAGCCAGACTGTCCGGGCCGACCACAACGACTTTTCCGTTCTGAATCTGGATGGTCAGCGGTGTGAGGCCAACATTGGCATGATAGAACTGACCTTCGGTGGCAAAGCCGATTTCACCATAGAAGGTATTCACTTTCAGTTTTTCGAGTGCGTCGACCAGCTCCTCCCGTTTTTTCTCATCCAGGGGCGGCACGCCATTGATCTTGATCAAGGCCATCTGAAAGGCGATACCGGCGGCAGAAGACCCTGCCTGGGTATAATCGGCCGGCACATTGTAGGCTTTCATGGCGGCATCGGCATAGCTTTTGGCATCCGGCCACAGCACTTCCCCTTTGGTTTTGATGGTCTCCGTCCAGACGGAAGCGCCGAAAACCTGGTCTGCGCTCTTTTGCAGCGCCTCGATAAAGGCCGGTTCGGTAACGCCGTAATGCATCAAGAGGGCTTTGGGGGTATAGTTGATCTGGTTCAGGGCTTTTACCAGTTTGATCAGTTCTTCGTCATGTCCGCCGAAAGCGATCAGGTCCGGCTGCATGGCTTTGGCAGCAGAGAGATAGGGAATCAGGTCCTGGCCGGAAGGAACGATATTGAATTTAAGCACTTTGATACCGGCTTTGACGGCTGCATCCTGAAATGCTTCGGCTGTAGCTTTGGAGAAAGTATCGTTTGAGCCCAGAATCAAAGCGGTTTTGGGTTTGGGGTTCAGGCCGGCAATGGTGTTGATGGGTGCAGAGCCGGTATAGTTGACCGGTGGGATGGTGCCGAATGTATAGCGGAATTTTTCTTTCCAGATCATCGGCGATTCTGCGGAACCGGTGATCATGGGGATTTTGAATTTCTCGAGAACCGGGGCGGCGGCCAGGGTCAGGCCGGAAGCATAGGGGCCCAGAACAAAGTCGACTTTCTCCTGGGTGGCCAGCCGCTCTGCTGCGGAAGCACCCTGGGCGGGTTCGGACTGATCATCACCATAAAAGAGTTTGACGGGGTATTTCTTTCCCTGGATTTCAATACCCCCTGCCGCATTGACAGCATCGGCCCAGAGATCGTAGCCGCGTTTGGTGACATTGCCGCCCGTAGCCAGACTTCCGGAAAGAGAGGTGATGACGCCGACCTTGAAAAAGTCGCGTGCTTCATCCGCCCACACGGGTACAGACATTGCCAACACCAACATTAAAGCCAGTACTTTCGTTCGTCCCTTCATGTTTGCCTCCTAAAAAATTGAATGTTATAAGCACAGACATCCGATACAGCCTCTCTGCTGTGATGAAGTGTTCTAAGCAATCTATATGCCACATTGCAAGACAGCTTGTTTAAGCAGGAATAATTCTAAAACTATTTGAAATAATAAATTTTTCTGATTTGATTGGTTAAATTGCCCGATGCGGGTTGTTTTCATGAAATGTAATAAAATGGTCTGAAGAACAACAATTATGTAGATTCTGAACAATTGATCAACTTTCAGAACAAGCGGATATTGCAGAATCAAGTTGAAAAAGACAATGCAGTTAAAAGCATTTATCCAGGTTCAGTTTATAAATTCAGATCACATCGGAGAAAATGAATTCAAATGGATCGTTGAAGGAAAAAACAAAAGCCCATAAAATGAAATATGCATCATTGCATATGTTGGTTTTTTATTTAGCAGGGGTATGGGTCATGGCGTATTTTTTCAGTTTTCTGGCAATGGTCGCCTGATCGACCCCCAGCGCTTTGGCGATTTTATCTTGGGTGCCGTACTGGGCCGACGCCTTGATCAGCACCGAGTACTCGAATTTTTCCATGAGTTCCTTGAGCGTATTCTGAGACAAATCCATGATATCTGAAATGGCTTTGGATTTTCTGGAATTCGCCACATCCCGGGGGAGATCGTCCAGTGTGATCCATTCACCCTCGCTCATGACCACGGCCCGTTCACAGATGTTGATCAGCTCTCGGACATTTCCGGGGTAGGGATAGGATAGCAGTGCCTCCGTAACGGGTTTGGAAAGATGAATGGATTCGGTTTTGCCGATTTTATCGGCAAAAAAGTGCAGATAATGATGCAGCAGCGGCAGGATACATTCGGAGCGTTCCCGCAGCGGCGGCACATGGAGGGGGATGACATGAAGCCGGTAATACAGGTCTTTTCGAAATCCGCCGGTTTTGACCATTTCCTTCAGATCCCGGTTGGTGGCCGCCAGAATGCGGACATTGAGCTTACGGCTTTTGACGCCGCCGACCCGGCAGACCAGACCATCTTCAAGAAACCGGAGCAGCTTGACCTGGGATGCCAGGGGAAGCTCTGCAATTTCATCCAGAAACAGCAGTCCGTCCTGAGCCAGTTCCAGATAACCGGGCTTTCCCTGTTTATGGGCGCCGGTAAAAGCACCTTTTTCATACCCGAACAGCTCTGATTCAACGAGGGACTCGGGTATGGCCCCGCAGTTGATTTTGATCATGGGCTGCGTGGCCCGGTTCGAATGTTTGTGAATGAGGTCTGCAATCAATTCTTTGCCGGCGCCGGATTCACCCAGAATCAAGGCGGTGGAATCCACCTTGCTGACTTTGATGGTCTGCTGAAGCAGTTTTGCCATAGAGGGGCTTCGGGCAATGATCCGGCGGGATTCCATTTCCGCCAGTTGCATTTCCAGCATATGATTTCGATATTGGTTCTTGATGGCTTCCTGACGCTGCAGCTCTTCGTGGAGGGCGTCGATTTCTGTGATATCGCGCTCGTTGACGACAACACGGACCAGCTTGCCGGTTTCGTCGAGAATGGGGCTTCCCGTGATCATCAATTTGCGGCCGGTGTTGGTATTTTGAAGCATTGTCACCGTGTTTCCGGTTTTAATCACTTCAATTGTGGCGGATCGGTTGATGAAGCCCTCGGCAACAAGGTCCGCCATGTTGCGGCCGACCACTTCGGCAGCCCGGATATTGTTCAGTCGCTCGGAGGCAAAATTGATCCGCAGCACCGTGGCATTGGCGTCGCTGATCCACAGTCCGTCGTAAGACGAGTCGATAATCGTATCCAGTTCTCGCGAAAGTTCTTGAAAAGACAGCATTTTATCGATGGTCTGATTTATCTCTGTGCGATTTTCAAGAATGCACACCGCTCCTGCCGCTTTTCCCTGGTCATGGGTTGCATACAGGCAGACCAGAAATTCTTGATGATCGATGGAAACACGCTGGTTGAGGCAATGCTGATGATCCTTCAGGACGCCAAGTATCTGCTGTTTCAGCTCCGGAAATGCTGTTTCAAATTGTAACCCGGCAGTGAGACTGAAAAAGGCGGTTGCAGAAGGATTGAAATAGGTGATTTTTCCGGATGACTCAACCGCAATGACCGCATCCCGGATTTTTTCCAGAATCTCGTAGGAAATCATTTCGTTCGGAATGGTGGGTAAAGCGATCAGGCTGTTTTTATCATGCATCATCGACATCTCCGGTCCAAATCGGGATTGAGGCGGGTTGCGATGCTATACGGTCAACGGTCATAATCTTAACTTTTGAACCCCCACCCCAGCCCTCCCCGCTGGGGGAGGGAGCATCAGGAAATTGCATACTGTGCCCGTTCGCCGTATATATATGCATAGTTGCATAAGAAATGCAACGATGCATCATCATCGATGAATCTCTGAACGGCCATGGCTTTGAAGCAATGCCCCCACCCTGAGCGAAAAGGATTTGGTACGCTCCTTGCGTTACAGATCCGGCAACGACTGAATTTACAGTCCACATTTATGCATGCGAAAAGACCAACATGAATATATCATCAAAGGAGAAATCATATGAACACCTCGATACAGGAACTTCTGGATCTTAGAAAACAGCATATCCCTCAGGGCCCCTTCCACATCACCTCCGCATTTATCCGGGAGGCCAGAGGCGCGGTGATGATCGATGTGAACGGCCGGGAACTCATCGATTTTGCCGGCGGCATCGGCGTCAACAATGTAGGGCACTGTCACCCGAAAGTGGTTGCCGCCATCAAGGACCAGGCGGAAAAATACATTCACACCTGTTTTCATGTGGCCATGTACGAGCCCTACCTGCAACTGGCCGCAAAACTGAACGCCCTGTCGCCGGGCGATTTTTCCAAAATGACCCTGTTTGCCAACAGCGGGGCCGAAGCGGTAGAAAATGCCGTGAAGATTGCCAGATATGCCACGGGAAGGCCTGCGGTCATCTGCTTTGAAAACGGGTTTCACGGCCGCACCCTGCTGACCATGAGTCTGACAAGCAAGGTCAAACCCTATAAGTTCGGATTCGGACCCTTTGCGCCGGAAGTTTATCGCATGCCTTATGCCTATTGCTACCGATGTCCGTTCGGCTTGTCCTATCCATCCTGCGGTACGGCGTGTGCGGATTATCTCGAAGATTTTTTCACGTCATATGTGGCGGCGGAAACCACAGCCGCCGTCATTGCCGAACCCATTCAGGGGGAGGGCGGATTCGTCACACCACCGCCGGAATATTTCCCCAAACTGCAGAGTATCTGCCAGAAATACGGCATTGCCCTGATTATCGATGAAGTGCAGACAGGAGCGGGCCGAACCGGAAAAATGTTTGCCATCGACCACTGGGGTGTTGCGCCGGATATCATCACACTTGCCAAAAGCCTGGGCGGCGGGCTGCCCCTGAGTGCTGTTGTCGGACGCAAGGAAATGATGGACAAGCCCCACGTCGGTGGTCTCGGCGGCACCTATGCCGGAAACCCGATTGCCTGCCGGGCGGCTCTGGCGGTGCTGGAAGTGCTGTTTGAAGACAAATTGCTGCAGCAGGCCGAGGTTCTGGGAGATAAGCTCTGGAAACGCTTCGAGGCCATGAAAGACAAGTATGAAATCATCGGGGATATCCGCGGCAAGGGTCCCATGATCGCCCTCGAACTGGTGAAAGACCGGCACACCAAAGCCCCGGCCACCGATGAAACCAAAAAAATACTGGCATCGTGCTTTGAAAAAGGTCTGGTTCTGCTTTCCTGCGGCCACAAGAGTAACGTCATCCGCACCCTGATGCCGCTGGTGATTACCGATGAGCAGTTGGACAAGGGGTTGTCGATTTTCGAAGAGGCGCTGACAGAGGTAACTAGTTAAGGCAACTCGAAAAAAAATAATCTGCCATGATTCATTAAAAGATATTCACATGGATATACAGGATGGACAGGATAATGAATAAGAAAGAATGGAAATCTTTATCCAGTTTATCCTGTTCATCCATGTAAATTTAGCGTATCGCGATCTGGAACATTATTTCGTGTGAGTTGTCTCAGGCAGTTCGGGCAATGATCGACATGGCGTGGATGGCCGCATCGATGTCGGCCTGGCGGGTGAAAACACCCGGGCTGAAACGGATTGCACCGTTCGGGGCCGTTCCGAGGCGCTCGTGTACCAGGGGGGCGCAGTGCAGGCCGGTGCGGACGGCGATGTTGAAATCGCCGTCCAGAATGGCGCCGACATCCGCTGCGATGTGTCCACGGATATTGCAGGCAATCACCGGAATGTGATTTTCCATACGGTCGGCGGCGTACAGATCAACACCGTCGATATCAAAAAGCCCGTCTCTCAGTCTGTCGGCCAGAGCCGATTCTTTTTGGCGATATCCCTGCTTTTCAAGTTCCTGTAAATACAACAGAGATTCTCCCAATCCCAGAATTCCCAAGAGGTTGAGGGTGCCGGCCTCCAGACGGTAAGGATAGTCCTGCGTGTGGAATAGATTGGCGGAATCGATGCCTGTTCCGCCGAACCGAATCGTGCGGACCGGCAGATCCGGCTGGATGATCAGACCCCCGATACCGGATGGGCCCAGACGAGATTTGTGGCCGGCGACTGCCACACCTG
>CAYQKZ010000128.1:0-8708 GCA_964418135.1 uncultured Desulfobacterales bacterium | reverse complement strand
GGATTCTGCCCCTTGTGATAAGGGCTGAAAGAAACGCCCTCGATCTTGTCGGTCCAGGAATCGACCTGAGGTGCAGGACGGTTGAACGCCAACCAGATAGCCATGTTGACCAGAATGACAAAAAACATTATTTTCGTTTTTACCATAGATTTCACCATTATTATGACAACCCACCCTTCAGCAGTAAAGAAAACCCCTTCATTATCGTTGCTGTACTTTCCCCTGCCAAGATGCCATTTTATAAACAGCTTATTTTATTTCAACCGGACAACAGAGTCAAGAAATCTATAAAGGAATTGAAATAGACAAAAAGATTGCAGAGAGCTATGAACCTGTAATTGACCCCACGGATGGTTTCGGCTATGATAAATAGAAAATTTGTCAAATCAACTTCTTTCATTTTGCAGCCATCCTGAAAACAACATTATGAAATATTATCGCTATTCGATTTTTTTCCTGCTGATACTGCTGCTGGCTTCCTGCACGTCCAGAAAAGTGATTCAATCTGGCACGTTCACAAAACCTGAAAAAACGCCCCCCGCTGCTGCACTGAGCCCGGCCAATGAACTTTTTGCGTCTGCTGAAAAAACGTATCTGGCCCAAAACTATCCCGAAGCATTGAACACTTATCTAAAATATCTATCCTCCTTTCCAGACGGCTCCCGGGTGGCGGATGCACTTTTACGAATCGCGGATATCTACATGATATCCGGAAAGCCCAGTCTGGCTCTGCCCTATTATCAGCGGATCGTCGCCCGATATCCTCAGAGCAAATCGGTAGAAGCAGCCGAACTCGGCATACTGGATGCGTTTTTCGCCATTGGAGAATACCAGAAGGTCATTTCACAGGGACAGAATTATATAAAAAAAGTCAGATCCCCCGATCTTTTGCGCACCGGTTTGGAAATACTGGCAGATGCCTATTCACGTGCCGGGTTTGCAGCGGACGCCGCAAATTCTTATTCCCGGGCACTGGAAATTTCATCGGAACCGGATTCAGATAGAATCGCCCGGAAGCTGGAAGGCTCCGTATCAAAGCTTTCCGTTGCCGAGGTTCTTGGCTTATTGAAGCGACCGATATCGTCAGAAATAAAATCCAGGATTCTACTGCTGGCCGGGCGGAACTGTCTTGAATCGGGTCGAATGGAAGATGCCTACAGCATTCTGACCACTTTAACCGATAAGTACCCGGACCAAGAAGCAGCCTTACAAGCAAAGCAATTACTGCAGGATATCAAAGGACAATCAGCCTATCAAAATCATTTGTTAGGGTGTCTGCTGCCGCTTACCGGAACGTATGAAGCCTATGGAAAAAAAGCACTGAAAGGAATCGAGCTGGCACAGAACCATTTTGCTCAGTTGAATCCCGACCTGCCCTTGACCATCCGCATTCAAGATACGGAATCCGATCCCCAAAAAACCATCGCTGCAGTAAAAGATCTGGCCGATTCCGGCGTTGCAGCCATCATCGGTCCGGTGGCCACCGCCGATATCGCCGCCGCTGAATCTCAAAAATTCGGGATTCCGATCGTCACCCTTACTCAGAAAGACCAGATCACCAAAATCGGCAGCTCCGTTTTTCGAAACTTCATGACACCGGGTGCCCAGACTGCCGCATTGATCTCTTTTACCGCATCAAATCTTGGCCTGAACCGTTTTGCGATTCTATACCCCGATGAACCTTATGGCATCAATTTCATGAATCTTTTCAAAGAACAGGCGGAATCGGCAGGATGCCGCATCGTTGCTTTGCAATCGTATGATCCCACGCAGACCGATTTCAGGGAAATTCTGCAAAAACTATCCAGTCGATATCAGCCTGTCGCCGATGATACCAAATCATCCAGAAGCAGTACGCATACCGATCCAACGGCTGCAGTTCCAGATGGAAATGCTTCTTCCACCGAAGAATTTGAAGCGCTTTTTATTCCGGATTCTCCTCAGAAGGTGGCGGTTATCGTTCCACAACTGGCTTATGGCAGGCTTCGTCCGGCGTATCTGCTTGGAACCAACTTGTGGCATTCTCCCAAACTGATAAACACGGGAGGACCGTCAATTCAGGGCAGCATACTGCCCGATGGTTTTTTTGCGGAAAGTACCTTGGAATCCGTACAGCAGTTTGTCAGGGCATTTCAAAGCAAATACAAAGAATATCCCGGATACATCGAAGCGGTTTCCTACGATACGGCCATGATGATGCTCCAAATTGTCAGCAGCCCGGATATCCATTTTCGCAGTTCGATTCAGAAAGAACTTCTCAGGCCGGAAGGCTTTTCAGGCGTTACGGGAAAATATCATTTCAGCGAAGACCGGGAAGTTCAGAAGAAGCTGGTGCTGCTGCAGATCAAAGGCGAACAATTTGTTGAAATCACGCCGCCATAAGACAGAACGCACGCCTTTCATGAATCCGGCCTGTTTGGGTTATTTAGGCATCACATCCGGGCTGTTTTTTTTCGCACTGCCCTATGCCCTGCTCTACACAAAATTAACCGGACGCTACCAAAACAGCATATTACAACGTATCGGTATGTATCCTGCTTTGAAATCACCATTGTCCGATTCTTCACGGATATGGTTTCACGCCGTTTCCATGGGAGAGGTGAATGCGGCCGTTCCCATCATCGAGGCAATTCGGCGGATGACACCCCAATGCACCATCATTCTTTCCACCACAACAGAACATGGACAGGAGCTGGCCAGAAACCGGGTGCCTTCCGAAGTCGTCTGCATTTACGCTCCTGTCGATTTTTTTCTTTCCGCCGGTGCCGCCTTGAGACGGTTCCAACCCGATCTGCTGATCTGTTTAGAAACGGAATTATGGCCGAACTGGTTGATGATCGCTCACAGAATGGGAATCAAAACAGCCATAGTCAACGGCCGGATTTCGGAAAAGTCCGCCAGACGGTATATGAAAATTCAGCCCCTGATGCGTAACGTACTGAAAAGCATGAATGCATTCAGCATGATTCAGGAGCATGACGCCCGAAGGATTCGAGACATCGGCGCCCCACCCGAAAAAATATGGGTCAACGGCAACGCCAAATACGATCTGTCAATACACAGAACCGACAGTCGGATTCAACCGGAAATTCGCAGAGTTTTTGGAATCAAGGAAAATGAACCGATTTTTCTGGCTGGAAGCACTCGGCATCCTGAAGAGGAAATCATTCTCGATGCATATCATAAAGTCCTTCGGAACGCACCGGATACCCTACTGATTCTGGCACCTCGGCATATCGAACGAACCCGGCATATCGAAAAAATGATCACAGCCAGAGGGCTGACCTGCCAATTGCGAACCCGCCTGGAAAATAATGGCGAAAACAGAATCGCACCCATTATCATTCTGGATACCATGGGAGAACTTCAGTCCGTTTACAGTATTGCCACCGTCGTATTCTGCGGCGGGAGTCTGGCACCGCTGGGTGGGCAGAACATTCTCGAACCAGCGGTATGGGCAAAACCCGTACTTTACGGCCCGTTCATGGAGGACTTTCTGGATGCCAGAAGCCTTATAGAAAACATGGGCGGTGGCATCGAAGTGAAAGACGGTAACGACCTGGCTGAAAAAGTTCTGTTTTTTATCACCCGACCCGACCAGGCTGAAAAAACCGGGAACTCGGCACGACGAGCCGTCGAAATGAATCAGGGGGCGGCACAAAAGCATGCCGATGTCATTTTCAGCCTGTTACACAGCTAATTGATCAATGATCCCTGCCCCGTCGATTCCAGAACACTTCGCCATAGCTTTCCATGCGTATCCACCTGTTTTCGACTACCTGTCGAGGCACTCATGGGAATGTGAACGAAATGGTTATTCCAGTGACCGATCAACAGACGGGTCTTTCCGGCCATCCCCGCATGAACGGCATCCCGCCCCAGTACGCTGCAGAAAGCATGATCGTTGGCGTTGGCCGGAAGACTGCGGATAATGTAGCTCGGATCGATGTATTTGAGCGAAATTTCCACTTCTTTTTCTTTGAAATACGATTGTATCGCATCTTTCAAATACAACCCGATGTCGTTCAGTTTGAGATTTCCAGATTGATCCCGGGCTGGATTATCGACTGAAAAATATTTCTGTCCGGCACCTTCCGCAACCACGATCACTGCATGTTTCCGTTCATTCAGACGTTTTTCCAGAGCTGCCAGAAAGCCTTTCGGCCCATCCAGATCGAAATCCACTTCAGGAATCAGAACAAAATTGACGTCCTGCTGAGCCAGAACAACGGTGGAGGCGATAAATCCGGAATACCGGCCCATCAACTTGATCAGACCGATACCGTTCGGATAACCTTCGGCTTCACTATGCGCCGCTTTGATGGCCAGGGTGGCAATATCCACGGCCGTATCGAAACCAAAAGAACGCGACACCAGAAAGATATCGTTATCAATGGTCTTGGGGATGCCTACCACACTGATTTTAAGCCCTCTTTCGGTGATGCAGTCGGCAATTTTCGTTGCAGCCTTCAGGGTACCGTCTCCGCCGATCATAAACAGCACAGCGATATGCATGCGTTCGAGGCAGTCCACAATTTCGTCGATGGGCTGAGGGCCCCGGGAAGAACCCAGAATGGATCCCCCGCGTTCCAGAATTCCGGAAACAGATGCCGGCGTCAGCTGCAAGACGTCGTGACCATGCTTTGGGATGAACCCTTGGAGCCCATAACGAATTCCATAAACGTTGGTAACACCGTATGCATAATAAAGCCCCAGAACGATGGATCGGATGATATCATTCAGCCCGGGACACAGCCCCCCGCACGTCACCAGCGCACAGCGGACTTTGCTGGGATCGAAATAGATTTTCTCCCGGGGACCCGCCATTTCAAAGGCCGGTGTCCGCCTTCCCTCCTGAATCGCGCATTTCATGCGGTCCAGATTGACATCGATCATCACCTGATCGTCATCTGAAATAAAAACGTTCGTTTCTTCCCGGTTTTTAATGGGAGAGACAATTTTTCGTTCTCCCAGTACCGGTATGACAGTGTCTATACATTCTATATCCATATTTCTCCCCCAAAATGCTTAGCCCCGGAAATCAAGCGACAATTCGAAAAGCGGGCACTCCATAAAGACGATTCAAACCGTTTTGAACGACATCGACCGGTGATCAATGGCCATTGAATTTAAATTCCCCCTTTCCCAAAATATCATGAAGATGCAGCACGCCCTGAATTTTCTTCCGGCCGTTGATAATGGGCAGGACGGTAATCTGATGCTTTTCCATGAGATTCAAGGCATCACATGCCAGAGAATCCGGAAATAGAACGCGCGGGTGATGGGTCATGACTTCATCCACCAACAACCCGTACACAGACTGTTTTCCGGCGATCAGTCTTCGGATGTCCCCATCGGTGATGATTCCGGCCAGCGTCATATCCGCGCATGCAACCAGGGTTGCCCCGATTTCCAGCCGGTTGATTTCCTTTACGGCATCTACCATGGTGGAACCGACAAAAACCAGAGGAACCTGTGCTTCTTTCAACATGATGTCTTGTACCCGACTGGACAGTCGCTGTCCCAGATTTCCGCCGGGATGAATCCGCCTGAAATCGGAAGAATTGAAATGCTTCCGATTGATCAGCACAACAGCCAGTGCATCTCCCATGGCCAGTAGTGCCGTGGTGCTGGCAGTCGGTGCCAGACCCAGCGGACAGGCTTCTCGTTCGACACTGACATCGATCACGACATCGCTGTGTTCAGCCAGAGTGGAATGAAGATTTCCGGTGAAGGCGATCACCCGGCATCCGATTTTTCGGATACTGGGCACCAGCATATTGAGTTCATCGGTTTCCCCGCTGTTGGAAAGAGCTAAAAACACATCATCCGGACTGACCATCCCCAGATCTCCGTGCATGGCTTCGACCGGATGCAGAAACAAAGAGCGGGTCCCCGTACTGTTCAATGTTGCAACGATTTTTCTGCCGACAATCCCGGACTTGCCAATGCCGCTGACAATCAGTCTGCCGGTGGCACTGCAGATGATCTCGACCATCTCTTCAAAATGGTGATCGACCCGGTCCATGAGTTGTAATAGGCCATCCGCCTCGATTTTCAGAACTTCAACGGCCTGTTCAATGCTTGATGTCATTCACGAATTCCTTGAAGCCGGAATCAAATCACAATGATGATGGCCGACTTTTCTTTTCGAAAATATCTTTCTGCTTGTATTATTGCAGTCTATCATTTCATCATAGTATGAAGTGGAATTCAAGATCAATGTGGATTTCGAATATCACCGAAGCGATCCAGACACAGAGATTTCACTACGACATACTGACAGTTACAAGAATTGAGGACGTTGAAGATCAGGGAATTTATTGACAAATAATCGCATGAAAAATATATTGTTGAATTCAATTTCAGAACAATTTGTCGATTATGGCAACTATAGACTTTCAGAAAATTCATCTCGCAAGGCAGCAGGGAGGGAATCGGCCTTTTTCGGCCATTCCCGGCCGATAACGCAGCGAAATTATTTTTCTGAATGTCTATATTTCGAGCAACCGGACGTCTTATAAAAAGTTTGTATCCATTTGAATTATCATGCAATCGAGTGAGGAATCATAATGCTCAATTTAATGCGTAAAAATGCAGGAACTTGGTTAATCAAAATTCTTTTAGGCGCTATCGTTCTCGTCTTTATCTTCTGGGGAGTCGGCAGCTTTCGCGACCGGGAAGTCGGCCGGGTCGCCATGGTCAACGGAGACCCGATCATGATTGAAGAGTATAACGATACTTACAATCGCGTTCTGGAACAAATCAAACAGCGGTACGGCAATCGTCTGAACGATGAAATGCTGAAAATGCTCCAGATCAAAAAACAGACCATGGACCAACTGATAGAAAAAAGACTGCTGCTGTCCGAAGCCAGGCGTCTGAATTTCAGTGTCAGCGATGAAGAACTGGCTGTTACCATCCGATCGATTCCGGCGTTTCAGGAAAATGGCAATTTCGACAGCCGCAGATATAATGCCGTATTGGTACAAAACCGGTTGACACCTGAAACTTTTGAAGCCAAGCAGCGTGAATTCGTTTTGATGGATAAAATCAGAACATTCATTGCCGACAGCGTCAAGGTTTCCGATTCCGAGGTGGAAGACTCCTATCAATGGAAAAATTCGCAGATCAAAATCGATTATGTCCTGTATGACCCGTCCATTGTTTCCGATGTTCAACTTTCAGATGACGAGTTGAAATCTTATTTCGAATCCCACAAGAACGCCTACAAGATCGAAGCCAAAAGAAAAGCGGCATATCTTCAGTTTACTCCTGAAATGTACCAAGCCAAAGTTACCGTACCCGATTCGGAATCCAAAGACTATTTCGAAGCCCACCCCGGAGAGTTCGACACGCAGAAAACCGTCGAAGCCAGTCATGTGCTGATAAAGATCGATCAGAATGCGGCCCCCGAACTTGTCGAGAAAGCCAGAGATAAAGCATTGCAGGTTCTGAAACTGGCCAAGGAAGGAAAGAATTTCGCAGAATTAGCCAAACAATATTCCGATGATCCCGGTGGTAAGAACGGCGGGCATCTGGGTGCTTTCAAACGGGATGCCATGGTCGAACCTTTTGCCGAAAAAGCTTTTTCCATGTCCCCGGACGAAATCAGTGATCCGGTACAGACTCAGTTCGGATGGCATATCATCAAGCTTGAAAAGATCAATGAGGCCACGACGCTAACCCTCGAACAGGCCACCCCAAAAATCATTCAGAAACTCAGCGATGAAAAAGCCAAAAACCTGGCTTACGAAGATGCATTTGCAGCTTATAATTCCGCCATGAATGCGGTAACTCTCGCCAAGGCAGCCGAATCACTGAAGCAACCGCTCCTCACAACAGAACCATTTGGTCGCAGTGGACCGACGGGTGTCAAGAATCCGGCCCAGTTCGCCACATCTGCCTTCGAACTAACTCCCGATACCATCAGCGATATCCTTGACGCTCAAGGCGCCTACTACATTCTACAAGTCGTTGAAGACATCCCGGAAAACATTCCCGAATTCGCCCTGGTCTCTGAAAAAGTTCGGGCGGATGTAACCAAGGAAAAACAAGATGAACAGGCATTGAGAGATGCCAGACAATGTCTGACCGATTTGAAAAGCGGCAAACTGCTGAAAGAGTTTCAGGGGCAAAAAGGCATAAAAACCGGAACGACAGACTTTTTCAAGCGAAATGACCGCATACCGGAAATCGGCTTCGAGCGTGAGATATCATCCGTCGCCTTTGGTCTGTCTTCGGAAAAAAAATATCCGGACGAACCCGTTAAAGGCCAGAAAGGATATTATGTCATCGTATTCGAGGAAAGAAAAGCGGCCGATCCTTCGGGATTGGCAACCGAAAAAGAACAGATATCTGAAATGCTGTTAACCCAGAAACAGCGCCGCACATTTGAAGATATGCTGGCCTCACTTCGAAACACCAGTAAAATTGCCATTGAAAACGGATATATGTAATCCGATGCTATCGCTATAAGATAAGGAGACGCAATTGAAACAATCTGCCCGCTCGTGGTATTTTTTTTTTGGAATCAGGGTAAATTAATTGTTTTGATCGGTCATGAACTGCGTGTTCCCTTCCCCCTCTCCCCCTGTGGGAGAAGGCCGGGATGATTGTTCGAAAATCACGCTTGTAACCGGTCAAAGTTTAGATAAAGAAAACGACGGGAGACAACTACCTTTTTTATCCACTGATTTTGGAAGGAT
>CAYQKZ010000127.1:3836-8726 GCA_964418135.1 uncultured Desulfobacterales bacterium | reverse complement strand
GAAGACGTTCGATTCATCCAGAGGGGCATCGATTTCATCCATCAGGCAGAATGCGGCGGGTTTGATCAAAAAAATCGAAAAAATAAAGGCAATGGCGGATAAGGCTTTTTCACCTCCGGAAAGCAGGCTGATCCGGGTCAGCTTTTTTCCGGGTGGCTGAATCAGAAACTCGACACCTGTCTCGAGCGGCTTTCCCGGGTCTGTCAGCACCAGTTGCGCGCTGCCGCCGCCAAAAAGTCGGGGAAAAATTTCCTGGATTTTTTCGTTGATCGCCTCGAACATTTCCATGAACCGCTCCTGGGTGACCCGATTGATTTTCTGAATCAATTTGTGCAGATCATCCATGGCTTTGTCCAAATCCGCACGCTGGGCTTCCAGAAAATCGAACCGGGCTTTCAATGCGTCGAATTCGGAAATGGCCTCGAGATTGACATCTCCGATGCCGGCAATCCTTGTCCGGAGCAGGTTGAGCTCAATTTCCATATCCTGCAAAGCGGGGGGATCGTCCGTGTCGCTGGCGGTAGCTGCTTCCCGGTGGAATTCAGAAAACGGCTGATGATACGTTTCGGTCAGTCGGGTCTGAATGTTTTCCTGATTCATGTTCATGCGGGAGAGATCGAGTTCCAGTCGGCGGATTTCTTCGATCATTCTATCCCGCTCCAGGTGAATGCCGTCCAGCATGGCGCCGGTATCGGCGATCTGCTGATCGAGCGCATCATATTCGGCCTGACGGTTTTGAATCGTTTCATCGAGTTCAAGTAACTGCCCGCCTGACTGCTGAAGGCGTTCTTCATCGGAACGAATCCGAAGTGTGCCGTCTGAGATTTTCCGAAGGTTTTTCTCGATATGCTGGGATGTTTCCGCAATGCGCTGCCATCCGTCTTCTTGAAATTTCTTCAGCCGGTCGAGTGTTCCGCGGGCGTTTTCCAGTTCGGCGTTCAAGGTGGTCCGTTGCAGCCTGCACTCCATCCACCGCTGATTGGCGGCTTCCGTTTCCTGAGTGAGGGTATGGATGGCGTCTGCTGTTTCGGATATCTCGTTCTGTAAGGTGGCTTTTTCCTGCTGGATCTGCTGCAGCATGGATTGATTCCGGGCCACTTCCGCTTCCATGTCTGCATCTTCACCGCCAAATTGTTCCTGCTCAAGTTGGGCCGTCTCTATCCGGCGTCTGGCCTGTTTGAGCATTTCCATGGATTTATAGGCATGTTTTTCCGCTTCGATTTCTTCCTGAACCGCAATTTGCTTCTGAGCAGTGCATTCCTGAAGCTGAGTTTCCTGCTGCCGGACATCGGCCTCCATGGCAGACTGAGTTTTATGCGCCGCTTCGAGATCCTGTGTCATCCGGCTGATTTCCAATTCGAGGGCTGTCAGCTCATTTTTCTTGGTCAGAATTCCCGATGCGGCATCACTGCTGCCGCCTATCAGGATTTTAAGGTGAGATACCATCTGACCATCCGGAGTGACAACCGTCCGCTCAGATGTAGACTCGGCCTGAAGCTGAACGGCTTCATCCAGGTTATTGGCCATCACCACATGACCGATCAGGGCCTCGGCCACGGGGGTGTATTCCGGCTGAAAATCGATATGCCGGATCAGCCGGTCTGTCGGTGTTTTAGAAACATCCTGCAACAGGGCCACGGTATCGATGGGAATGAACCCGCAGCGCCCGGCCTGTCGGTCTTTTAAAAAAGTGAGGGCCCGGAGACCGGACGTTACATCGGTTGTCAGCAGATACTGAAGCGATTCCCCCATGGCCGCAGCTAGCGCCGCTTCGTAGGCGGGAGCCGCATTCAGGATGTCGGCTACCGGGCCGATAATACCGGTCAGTTCCGGCGATTCGGTTCCGGATGTCCGGTTGACTTCTTTCATGACGGCCCGAACCCCGCCGTGATACCACTCGAAATTATCCGCCATTTTCCTGAGCGCGCCGTATCTGGAAGTCATCCGGTTTTTTTCCATATCCAGAGTCTGTGTCGTTTTTACTTGAAGGCCGAGGGTATGGCGCAATGACTGAATCTGTTGTTTCAACGCTTCCGCATGTGCAGTAAGCCGGGTGACTTCATCCTTGTGGTGCTGACAGGTGGTTCGGGCCGCTTTTTCGACTGCTTCGGATTCGATCAACGCTTTTCGGGCCGCCAGTTCTTCTTCGTCGGCACGTTTCAGGCGTCGTTTCAGGGTTTCCTGATGGGTGCAGGCATGTTGATATGCGTGCTGATGTCGGGCTTCACGAGCGGTTAAATCCATCAGACGGGCGTGGCCGGCATCCCGCAATTTTTTCATATCCGTCAATCGGGCCTGATTGTTTTGAAAAACCGTTTTTTCAGCTTCCAAAGTTGCAGCAAACGCATCGACTTCTTTCCGAGCCCGATCGGCCTGCTGCTGCAGGTCCGAAATTTCCTGAGAGAGGGAGGCTGTTTTTTCTTCCAGTTCGCTGCGGGTGGTTTCCATGGTTTCGATTTCCGCTGTGAGTCGCTGCATATCCTTCCGGACATGGGCCAGGTCGTTTTCCAGCTTGTCGATCTGCCGTCTGCACTCGAATTGGCGGGCCCGGCAGTCGGACAGAGTTTCATTGAGATTTGCATGGCGGACTCGGCTCTCTGCAATGGCTGATTCCAGACGGCTGCACCTGGACTGGCAGGCTGCACTTCGTTTACCTGCTTCCGCCAGAAGAGACTGGTGACGCGCTATATCTGTGCAGAGGGTGTCGAAGGCATGAAGTGCCAGCCGAACATCCAGTCGTCTGATCTTTTTCTGGGTGTTGCGGTAGCGCTCGGCTTTTTGGACCTGGCGTTCCAGGGTCTTCATCTGCCGACTGACTTCAGAGAGAATATCGGTAAGTCGCAGCATGTCCTGCCGGGTGGATTCCAGCTTTCGCAGGGCTTCCGCCTTGCTGGCTTTGTACCGGGTGGTGCCGGCCGCCTCTTCGATAAATCCTCTTCTTTCTTCTGGGCCAGCTTCGGTGATGGCACCGATGTTTCCCTGTTGAATGAGGGCATAGGATCGGGCCCCCATACCGCTGCCCATGAAGACATTGTGGATATCCTTCAGCCGACAGGACTGCTTGTTGATCAGATATGCACTTTCTCCGGAACGGTAAATCCGCCGGGTCAACATGATTTCCGAAAAATCCCGCAGCGATTCCGGCGCGGATCCGTTGTCGTTGATGAGAGTCAGAGACACTTCGGCCATATTCATCATCGGGATTCCGGAAGTTCCGGCAAAGATGACATCTTCCATGGCCTTGCCGCGAAGCTGTCGAACACTTTGTTCTCCCATGACCCATCGGAGAGCATCCATGACATTGCTCTTGCCGCACCCGTTCGGACCGACAACCGCCGATATGCCCGGCGGAAAGTTCAGGCATGTTTTTTCATGAAAAGATTTGAAACCAGTCAGTTCGAGCTTTTTAAGCTTCATGTGATTCCGTTTTCCGTAAGCCCATCCGCAGAAGACTGAAAAAAATTATGCACCACAACCGAGCAGAAGCTGCTACAGAAAATCTGATGAAATACAAGGCATTGATCATCTATTCGGCCATACCCCCACCCCGACCCGCCTCTGCTGGGGGAAGTTATTGTACCCCTCTTCCCAGAGGTCGAGAGGGGGGCCGGCCCAAACGATGAAATGCCAAAAGCAGATTTATTATTGTGCCGGTTGCTCCTGTGCGGTGAAACAAAATAGGATTACCGCATGATTTACAAAAGATGCAGTTTATCAATAAGCGTTTGAAATGTAAAGTTTAAACACAATTTAAAGGGGAGATGCATCGATACTTCTACAATATGTGGTGGAATGTTTCTGAAAATTCGGTTAACCTTTCATGATATACTGGTATCCTGCTGCCGGAAGAATATTTTTTGTATATTTCATGGTGAATTGTATTTCCAGGGTAAAAAAGAATTGCCAGGGCCGGGGACAGCGGTTTGATCTTGACATCCGGGCTTTCGGGCAGTTATTGTTTCATCGTTGGTCATGGCATTCCGGCCAGTCCCGAACACGACGCATACGTCTGGCAGACTCCAGTCATCTGAAAGCTGGGAGACTGTTCACCATACCTAACCCGACCGATGAGGAGGAAACGCATGTCTGCATCCGATCGAATTGAAGCCATACTCTGCAAACCGGAAGTTCAGGAAATCACCAGCAAGATCAATTCGGAGCTTGTCTGTCACCGAAAAATGCCGCCTGCTCTGTGTGGGGTGTTCGCTTCACCCGTTACCCGGTTGCAGGAAAAAGAGGGTTTCGTATTCGAAATCGACGCCGAAGCCAAAAAGCAGCTTCCCCATATCATCAATAACAAAGTTCAGGTGGTCGAAAGCGCCGACCCTGCGGATGAAACGATTTCCGCCGACTATCGAAAACTGCGGCGGATCGGTATCGTCTTTTCCGGAGGGCCCGCACCCGGCGGCCATAACGTCATTGCCGGAATCTTCCATGCCGCCAAAAAAGCCAATCCCGACAGCCGTCTCTGGGGATTCCTGATGGGGCCCGACGGGGTTATTGAAAACAGAGCCGTAGAGCTGACCGAGGAACGGATTCGGCAATATCTGAACCTCGGCGGATTCGGCATGATCAAGACCGGTCGAACCAAAATCGACACCCCAAAAAAGATGTCTCTGTCCCTAGAGACCTGTAAAAGTCTTGGACTGAACGGCCTGGTCATCGTCGGCGGAGACGATTCCAACACCAATGCGGCGTTCATGGCTCAGGAATTCTACAATGAAGGCATTCAGGTCATCGGGGTGCCCAAAACCATCGATGGCGATGTTCAGGTGCGGGATGCCACCGGCAAAGTGCTTTGTGCCATATCCTTCGGCTTTCATTCCGCAGCCAGAGCGTTTGCTCAGGAAGTCAGCAATTTATGCACGGATTCCAGCTCGGACATGAAAT
>CAYQKZ010000127.1:0-3826 GCA_964418135.1 uncultured Desulfobacterales bacterium | reverse complement strand
TGGCATATCTGCAAGGTCATGGGCCGAACAGCCAGTCACCTGGCCCTGGAAGTGGCCCTGCAGACCCATGCCAACATTACCCTGATCGGTGAGGATGTGGCGGATTACGTCGATCATAAGCGCATCGAAGCCGCCGAAAGAGCCGGCGCCATCGACTATACGGCATACGGTATCACCCTGCGTCACCTGTCCCGTGTGGTCTGCGATGCCATTGTCCGTCGGGCAGCGGTAGGCAAGAATTGCGGGGTGATGGTCATTCCCGAAGGTGTTCTGGAATTCATCAATGAAATTCAAGTGTTTATCATCAAACTCAACACCATTATCGGCGAGTACAACCGTACCCACGATTCCGATTTCCATTCGGATTTTCCGGTTCTCGAAGACAAAAGGGAATACCTGCGCCGGATGGCCAAAGCTCACCGGGAGAACGGTCATTTTTCGGCATGGAACACCCGGGACGACGATCTTTTCAATGACATTCCGGATTTTTTCCAGGAAGGGCTGCTGCTGGAGCGGGACAGCCACGGCAATTTTCAGTTTTCCCTGGTGGAAACCGATAAAGTCGTCATGGGCCTGGTGAAGGACTATCTCAATATTCTCAAGGAAAAAGGAATCTACAAGATGGGAATCGAGCGATGGTACTATCGCAGAACGCTCGAAGCCGCCGGGATGGATCCTGACGTTTACGGTCCGGTCCTGTTCAAGAATTATGACAACGCCATTTATCTTCTGGTCAAAGAGAGCATCATGTCCCAGAAGACCCTGAAACAGTCCCTGATCAAAGCCTACCTGCTCGAAGAAGACCAGAAGATTCCACAGGCCATCGATAAAATTTACAACAAGTCCGTTCCTCAATTCAAAACCCAGACCCATTTTTACGGATATGACGGCAGAGGCAGCATTCCCACGGAATTCGACTGCGTATATACCTATAACCTGGGATGGACGGTCTTCAGCCTGATTGCCAATGGCGCGACCGGGCAAATGGCTGCCATCCGGAACCTCGAGAAAAAATTCACCGACTGGGAACCGGTCGGTTTACCCATCGCCCCTTTGATGCATCTTGAAGAACGAAACGGCCGGCTGGCGCTGGTTCTGGAAAAAAGCCTGGTGGATGTCCGGTCTCCGGCTTTTCTCGTGGCCAAGGCCCTTCGGGAAAAATGGCTGGCCGCCACCCCCGGAGACGACGATTACCGGATACCCGAACCCGTACACTTTACCGGAAATGTAGATGACGATCGGCCCATTACCCTGGTGCTGAACGATATCGGCTGTAAATGAACCTACTTTGATCGGTCATAATTCGTGTGATTGGCACCCCCCTGCAAAGGGAGGCGTTCAAGGCAGCTCAAAACATATAATCTCCCCGGATTCCAATAAAAACATCTACAGGAAGATGAAAAAACAGAAGAGAACGAATTCTTTTCTTTATCCTGTTCATCCATGTTAAATTAAAAATACCCCAATCCGGGAGATTGTTTCATGTGCGCTGCCTAAATGAAATGCAGTTTCCGATCGGTGAGAATGGAACCCCATATGGATAAAGAATCATCATTGAAAGGGCAGTTTCTGATTGCCATGCCGAACCTGGCGGACCCGAATTTTTTTCAGACCATCGTCTGTATCTGCGAACATACGTCGCAAGGAGCTGTCGGCATTGTCATCAACCGGCCGCATACCTTCTTGATGGAAAAAGATGTTTTCGATGAACTCCAGATTGAAACCCTATCGGACAAGTCTTCCCGGCCCATTCATTCTGGAGGCCCCGTCCTGACCGGTGAAGTTTTCGTGCTGCATGGTCAGCCCTTCGGCTGGAAAGGATGCTTATCTGTCACCCCGACACTGGCCATGAGCAATACGATGGATATCCTTATTGAAATTGCACAGAACCGGGGGCCGCGATCGTATCTGATGTTTCTGGGCTGTGCCGGCTGGGGGCCGGGTCAGTTGGATGCGGAAATCCGGGAAAATGTCTGGTTGACCAGCGCGGTATGGGATGAGATTGTTTTTGATATAGTCAATGAGGAACGGTGGAGCGCCACGTTGAAGAAAATGGGAATCGATCCGCTGCTGCTGTCTGCAGCGGCCGGGCATGCATAACGTTACGACGGCTGTTCGTCTTTTTCTTCCGGGATTTCTTCGACGGAATCCTCCCGGTTTTTGGACTTGGGCTTTTTTTTCTTTAAACAAACCCGGTCTTTTCGAACGAAAGCACAGAGTTTGGGATTGTAATATTCTTTGCAGTTCAAGGGATTGTACAGCGGACATTCAGGATTTTTTTCTGACATCGAGTTCCCCCCTAAAGATCATAATAATTTGTTATGTACCATAAACGCATGGATTTTACAAGATTTTATGTCTGATTCGATAACAAGGAAGAATCGATTCCCTCAACTGTTCCCCAATCATCACTTGTCGGAACATGCCATCCAATAATTCGAACGCCCGGCCGCGACGTATTCTGCAAATTCTCTGTCAACAGCCGGGAAAAACCGGCAGCGGCGTGTTTGTTCAGGCCATTGCATCACAGGCAAACAAAAAGGGATACCGGCAGCGTGCAGTTATCGGTGTTCCGGCCAATACACCGTATCCACCGATTCCGCCCCTCGAAGCGAACAGCATCTTTCCAGCGTATTTCGACTCGGACGAACTGCCGTTTCCTGTAGCCGGTATGAGCGATATCATGCCGTATGTCAGCACCCGCTTTTCGACATTCTCCGTTGAAATGTTGAATCAATACCTGAAAGCCTTTGAACGGGCGATTCGAAGGGCGGTTTCGGATTTCTGGCCCGATGTCATTCACACCCATCACCTCTGGCTGGTCACGGCCCTGGCCCGCCGGATGTTTCCGGACATCCCTGTGGTGGCCTCCTGCCATGGAACGGAATTCCGGCAACTGGAGCGGGCTCCCCATCTGATCCCCCATGTTGTTCCCGACTGCGCCCGGATCGCCTGTGCCATGGCGCTTCATCCCCAGCAGGTGGATGAAATTCGGGATATTTATGGCATCCCCTCCGAACGGATCGCCATGATCGGCGCCGGATACCGTGAAGATATTTTCTGCAGAAACGATGCGGATACCTGCCTGACGGAACGTACGATCCAGATCGCCTATGCCGGCAAAATCAGTCGCCCCAAGGGGGTTCCGTGGCTGATCGAAGCGTTGAATCACATCGAGATTCCGGAAGGGTACCGGGTTGTCGTCAAACTGGCGGGTTCCAGCGGCGATGCGGAGGTTGATACGATTCCGCGCTGTGTCAACCGCTCCGACTGCCGGCTGGAATTCACGGGCGCCCTGCCACAGGAAGAGCTGGCAGCAGTCCTTCGCACTTCTCAGATTTTTGTGCTGCCGTCGTTTTTCGAAGGACTGCCGCTGGTGATTCTGGAGGCCATGGCCTGCGGATGCCGGATCGTGATGACAGACCTTCCTGGGCTGGATTCCTGGCTTTCTCCGAGTCTGGAGGAAAACGGTTTTGTGGAACGGGTCAAGCTGCCCCGACTGATCCGGGTCGATCAACCGGAACCATCGGATCTGCCGGAATACGTAAAGAATCTTTCAGACGCCATCACCCGCCAGCTCTGTCACTGCATCGAAGCCGCAGCCGACTGGAACGTCTGTGTACTGCCTTGTATTCAGCCCATGGGGTGGGAGGGGGTTTTTCGGAAGATTGAGAAGGTGTATGCGATGGTTATTCCACGTACTGAGACGGCGAGAAGATCAACATGATGAACTCATTAAAAATCGAAACGTGTTTCTGTACACCCATCCTGAATCAATGAGGGCTTTTTCTGACATGGCAACTGCAATTCTGAGAGCACACTACGA
>CAYQKZ010000126.1:0-8729 GCA_964418135.1 uncultured Desulfobacterales bacterium | reverse complement strand
CCGGAAAAACACCGTTGCCCAGCTTTCACTATGTACAATGAGTAGCGGATTCACTGCTCACCGGAAAGCTGAAAATCGATCCATCCAAACGAATCAAGGAGCCGGTCACCTATCAGGATTCCTGCAACTATATCCGCAACGCCGGCCTCAAAGAATGCGCTCGTGAAATCATGAGCTACATTGCCGAAGATTTTCGCGAGATGTCCCCCAACAAAGAACATAATTTCTGCTGCGGCGGCGGTGGTGGAATGAACGGCCTCGGTAGATATCGGGAGCAGCGAAATATCGGGCTTAAAGTCAAACGGGACCAAATCCTGGCAACCGGTGCCAAGCTTGTGATATCCCCCTGTCACAACTGCTGGGATGCCATCCGGGATTTAGAAGAAGTTTACCATATCGGCATCCGTTGGTCGTTCTTGAAGCCCCTGCTGCTGAAAATGGTAATTGTTCCCGACCATTTAAAGCCCGAAGAATAATGAACTCCATAATGCTCAGCGACAGCGGTTTGCTCCATGTCGAAGGCAAAGCGGTCGACAATCGTCCGCTCATGTTTCTGAGCGCTCAAGTTCAACTGGCTGCGAATTGCACCCTGCGCAGTTATTTCCGGATGATTGATCGTTATCCGATATTTTTCGATCTCAACGCTTTTTTCTCGACCTGTATGGAATATTACCGGTCCTGTCCGACCGGCAACTGTCATGACCCGTCACTGGATTATCTGATACTGACAAAAACGGTTGAAATGATCGGATTTCCCACCCCCCCCCGGTTGGAAATCTACCATTCGCTTTATGCTGTTCAAGAGGATAAGCTATCTGAAATTCGATTGTTTACTCTGGAAATGCTTCTGGATGCACCCTTGAAGCTGGGAAAACTCAAACATGTCATTTTCGGCGACAAAACAGACTTGTTTGAATTCGATACGGTGTTTACCCTGTTTGAATTGATCGATGCCATTGTGTGGGAACTCAGCTTTCACGGATCACTGTTGGCCTGTGAGTTACGGAGGTAACGATGTTTGATAAAATCCTGTTTGCCACCACGGGAACGCCAATCTGCGACAATGCCGCGCATGTGGCTTTCGACATTGCCAAAAAATACAATTCCAAACTGTTGATGTTTCATGTACTCGGACTGCCGTCTCGGGGTTTCAGCACGATTGTCAAAGACATCCGAACCGGTGAAGATGAACAATACGACAACGATTATATTTCATGGGTCAGGGAAGAACTGAAAAATACTTATGAGAAATATTTGAAAGACGCCAAAGATAGCGATATACAGGCGGTTGCCGGTGTTCCAGCCACAGAAATTCTAAGAAAAGCCCGACAGCATGATGCCGACTTGATCGTTATGGGCGCCCATTCCCGCCAGGAAGAAACCGGTGCCGCTCGTTACCGGGGGGCTGTGGGAACCAATATGCAGCATGTGGCCAGGGGCGCCCGATGTCCGGTGTTGATTGTCAGCAGGCCCTGCACCACCTGTCTCTGGTATTTTTCAAATATTGTTTTCGGTACAGACTTCAGCAAGGCATCTTTTTCCGCATTTTTATTCGCCAGTAAACTGGCCAAGGAAATCGGCAGCAAGCTCTATATTTTTCATGCGCTGGATATGGGCCCCGTTCTGGCCGGAAAAGTATGGTCTCAGGAAGACATCGAAGCCCGAATCCAGGATGCGCATAAAAAAATAGAGAAAATCTACATGCCGCATTTACGGGATTACGACAATTTCCAGATCGATATCTGGGAAGGCATCCCTTACGTTGAAATATTGAAGTATTCCCGTGCCAGGAGTGCCGATCTGATCGTCATGGCCCATCACACCAAAGAAGTGGAACCCGATCAGGCGATTCTCGGCGGCACGGTCGAGCAGGTGGTTCTGCGGGCATCCTGCCCGGTCGCAAGCGTCAATCATCCCGATAAAGTGTCCAGTTGACATCCCTTTTATCTCCATGAAACGGATACTGGTCGTTGATGATGAACTCGACATGCGGATATTCTTATCCACTGTCCTGGAAACCAGCGGGTATCACCCGGTCACCTGTAAAAACGGCCGGGACGGTATCACCCATGCCCGGTCCCTCAAACCGGATCTCATTCTATTGGATGTGATGATGCCCGAAGAGGGGGGTGTCAATATGTATCGGGCTTTGAAAACTGATCCTGAACTGCTGACCATTCCGGTTATCATGATCACCGCCGTTGGCCTTGATAGTTTTAGCCATTATCTGAACATGCTGAATGCAGGACTGCCTCATCCAGTTACACCTCCTTCGAATTTTTTAGAAAAGCCCATCGATCCGGATACGCTGCTGGAAGCCATACATCGTATTTTTTCCGCTGTCCGGTCGGATGGGAACGGATCGTAAGGCTTGATGGAAAGGAAACTCCTGCTCGTCGATGATGAAGAAGGTATCCGAAAGGTACTGGGCATTTCATTGATGGACATGGGGTATGATGTGCTGACTGCCCAAAACGGCGTGGATGCACTTTCCATCTTCAGAGCTGAAAAACCTGCGATTGTTCTGACCGATATCAAAATGCCGGGAATGAACGGCATCCAACTGCTTCAAACCATCAAATCTGAAAATCCCGACACCGAAGTCATCATGATCACCGGCCATGGGGATATGGACTTGGCCATCAAAAGCCTCAAACTCGATGCCACGGATTTTGTCACCAAACCCATCCATGACGACATACTTGAAATTGCACTCCGTCGAGCCACCGAACGGATTTTCATGCGTGAACAGCTCCGGCGCTATACTGAAAATCTCGAGAAACTGGTCGAGGAAAAATCCGCCCGCCTGGTTCAACTGGAAAGACTGACCGCCATCGATCAGGCAGTCGAGGGACTCTCGCTGGCCAGACGCCGGATCGCCGACGACATGGGGCAGAATCTCGGTAATTTCAATGAAATGCCGTGTTTTGTTTCAATTCATAATCGAGACTTGAAAATCGTTGCCGTCAATCGCCTGTATCGCGCCCGTCTGACCTGCACCATCGGCGATTCCAGTTGGTCTATTTACGCCGGAACCGATGCCACACCGGAAAATTGTCCAGCCGGGCTAACTTTTTCTTCCGGTGTGGGACAACGGGTCAACAGGCAAATGCAATTTGCAGACGGCACGCAATCACCGGTTATCGTACATACGGCACCGATCCGGAACAGTGCCGGCGCCATTGATTTGGTCATCGAAATTTCAGCCGATATTTCGGAAATCAAACGGCTTCAAGATGAACTCAATGCAACGCAACGGAATTATCAACAGCTCTTTGATGAAGCTCCCTGCTATATTACGGTTCAGGATCGAGACTTTCAGATGATTGCCGCCAACCGTCGATTCAAGGACGATTTCGGCAACGACATCGCCCCGTGTTTCCAAATCTACCGACAGCGCTCCGAGCCCTGTCTCAACTGCCCGGTTGCCCGAACATTCGAAGACGGACAACCCCATCAGGGAGAGATGCTTGTCACGTCCAAATCCGGGGAGCAGATTCATCTGCTGGTCGGTACATCACCTTTGTTCAATGCCGAAGGCCGTATCACCCAGGTCATGGAATTGTCTACCAACATCACGCAGATTCGTAAACTTCAGGAAAATTTATCGGCTCTTGGACTGATGATGAGTTCTATGTCTCATGCGGTCAAAGGCATGCTGACCGCTCTGGATGGCGGTATCTATCGGATGCAGTCGGGTCTGAAAAAGCAGGATGCGGCAGGGATACAAGACGGCCTGAACGATGTTCGGATTATGGCGGATCGTATCCGCCATGCTGTCCTGGACATTCTGTATTATGCAAAAGAACGCGATATTCAACCGGAACCAACGGAAGTCCAATATTTGGTGGATGATGTCATTCAGATCATCGAACCCAAACTGAACAACCGAATCATTCAGTGGAATTGCCGGGCGGAGCCCGATCTATACAGTTTTGTCGTGGATCGGGCAGCCATGAGAACGGCACTGATCAACATTCTTGAAAATGCGGTCGAAGCCTGTCTGGAACATGTGGAAAGGCCATCCCACACCATTGACTTTCTTGTAAAAAAAGTTGATGATCATATCCGTTTTGAAATCCGGGATACGGGTATCGGCATGAATTCAGAAATTCAAGACAATATTTTTACCCTCTTTTTCTCGTCCAAAGGCCAGAGAGGAACCGGTCTCGGCCTATTCATCGCTAAAAAAGTTATCGATCAACATCATGGAACCATTCGATTTCAATCCGAAAAAGGCATTGGGACCATATTTTGGATCGATATCCCCATCAAAACGACTCCGGAGATGGACGACCTGTCATCATCCTAATTTTAGTGCCTCACAGCTTATTGCCCTGCATAATCTTGACCGAATCTGATCTGTGAAGAGGTTTATATCCATGTTGAATGGGTTTCGAGACATTCGAAACAGCCTGAGTTACCGCCTGATATTTTGCGTGGGGTTGACCCTCTTCGTCATTTTTTCCATCTGGTCTTATATCAATATTGAATACCAGAAAGAAAAAATGATGAACGACATCGTAATCTGGACGGACCGGCTGAGTCAGACCATTCATCTGAGCATGCATTATTCCATGATGCTGAATGCCAGAAACGAGATCAACCAGAGCATTCAGAATATCGGCAGACAAAAGGCGATCGAGCATATTCGGATATACAACAAGGAAGGCGAAATCAAATTTTCGAGCATGCCGCTGGAGGTCAACCAGAAAACCGATATCCAGGCAGAAGCCTGTTATATTTGTCATAAATCCGACCCGCCATTGGACTATCTCGATTTACCGGAGAGAATTCGGATAGTAAAATCTCCGCAAGGACATCGGGTCATCGGAGTCATCACCCCGATTCGGAACGAATTCGGCTGCGCCACGGATGCCTGTCATGTCCATCCGGAAGATAAAAAAATTCTGGGCGCACTGGATGTCGTGGTATCGCTGAAGGAAACCGATGCGGATATTCTGTTTTTTGAAGAAGGGATTCTGATTTTAGCCGGGTTTATTTTTATCGCGACATCCATCGGCATCGGACTTTTTGTTTTTCAATTTGTCAAAATGCCGATTCGAAAGCTCATCGAAGGAACCCGAAGAATCGGGTCCGGAGACTATTTTACCCCGATCGATGTCAATTTGAATGACGAGATTGGTGAACTGGCCGCCGCTTTTGAAAAAATGGGGCAGCGCATCGGAGAAAAGCAGACAGAGCTGAACAACCAGCGTGACGAGTATCAGCGTCTTTTTGAACAAGTCCCCTGCATCATTTCGGTTCAGGATAGAAATTACCGGCTGATACAATTCAACCATGAGTTTTCGGAACGATTTGGTCAGCAGATCGGTCAACCCTGTTATCTGGCATATAAAGGACGAAACGAAAAATGTATAGACTGTCCGGTAGAGTTGACATTTGCAGACGGCCTGCCGCACAACAGTGAAGAAACCGGAATCAATATAGACGGCACAAAAACTTGCTGGATGGTAAGAACGTCACCCATCAAAAATGCCGAAGGACAAATTATCGGCGCCATGGAAATGAGCATCGATATTTCCCGAAATAAACAGCTTGAAGAAAAGCTTGCTGAATCGGGAGAAAAATATTACGCCATTTTCAACAACAGCCCCAATGCCATTTTCGTACTCGATATGCAGCACCTCACAATCCTGGAATGCAACCAGAGTGTTACCCAGGTTTATGGATACCCGCACAACGAACTCATCGGCAAATCGTTCCTCGATCTTTTCCTGGAAGAGGAAAGAGAGCTGTATGCGTTCAAGCTTCTGACATCTTCCTTCATCAATCGGGCCCGCCATTCCCATCGAAATGGCAGAACGCTTTTTGTCAATATCCGTTTTTCTTCATATACCTATTCAGGGCAAAAAATGCTTCTTGTAACATCCAATGATATCACGAAGCGGCTGGAAGCCGAACAGCAGCTTTTTCAGGCCAGCAAAATGGCAACCCTCGGAGAAATGGCAACGGGGGTCGCACACGAATTGAATCAGCCGCTGTCCGTAATCAAAACCGCCAGCAGTTTTTTCATGAAAAAAATCGACCGTAACGAACCCATCAAAGAGGATATCCTTTACACGCTGGCCAAAGAAATCGACAGCCATGTCGATCGGGCCACAAAAATCATTACGCATATGCGGCAGTTCGGTCGAAAAACGGAAATGACGCTGGAAAGAATTCAGCTCAACGACATTGTAAAAAAAGCCATCGAGATTTTCAGTCAGCAGTTGAAGGCAAGGGGAATTCAAGTCATTTGGGATATTCAGCCGGATATTCCGCAGATTCTGGCTGATCCAAGCCGGCTGGAACAGGTTTTTATCAATCTGATCCTGAATGCCAGAGATGCCATCGAACAAAAGCTGGAATCCGGATGCATCGAAAAAAGCCTGAGTACGATCACCATCAAAACCGTCGTCCATTCAAAAACCGTATCCGTTTCAATCAGCGACACCGGAACCGGAATTCCGATCAGCCATCTGGACAAGATTTTCGAACCGTTTTATACCACCAAAAATGTCGGGAAAGGAACCGGCCTGGGACTGTCGATCAGTTATGGCATTGTCCAGGAATGCAGAGGCAGCATCCATGCCGTCAACAACGATGACGGCGGTGCCACCTTTATTATCACCTTCCCGATTCCGGAAGGGTAAGACACATGCCCCACACCATTCTGATCGTGGATGACGAAGCCGGCATCCGAACAGTATTGACCATATCGCTGATGGATATGGGACATCAAGTGTACAGCACCGAATCAGGCGATCAAGCACTTGAAATTCTGGAAAATATCAATCCATCCATTATTTTGACCGATATCAAGATGCCGGGAATGGACGGAGTATCGCTGCTTCAGGCAATCAAACGCACCCACCCGGACGTTGAAGTGATCATGATGACCGGTCACGGCGATATGGATCTGGCGGTGAAAAGCCTGAAATTCCAGGCAACCGACTTTATCACCAAACCCATCAGCACCGAGGCGCTTGAAATTGCCTTGCAACGGGCGGATGAACGGATTCTGCTGCGCAATCAACTGCGGGCATACACGGAAAATCTGGAATGGCTGGTTGCGGAAAAATCTCGAAAACTGATCGAGGCAGAGCGATTGGCTGCATTCGGAGAAGCCATTGCCGGCCTGGCACACAGCATCAAAAACATTTCCGGCGGCATGACCGGCGGCACTTTTGTGCTGGAAAAAGGCATCTCGCTGCACAATGACCAGTATCTGATCCAGGGCTGGACCATGATCAAGGGAAATATCGAAAAACTGGTCAGGCTGTCCATGGATTTGCTGAATTATGGGAAATCTTCGGAAATTCATCCCACTTGGGTTGATCCCAATCAAGCCGCCCGGGAAGTCTTCGACCTCTTGCTGCCCCAGGCCCAAACCCACGGTGTGACCCTTGAAATTTCTCTGTCTGAACATCTTCCCCGAGTCTTCATGGATACAGAAGCCATCGAAAGATGCCTGCATAATCTCGTGGCCAACGGTATGGACGCCTGCCTCGATGCTGAAAATTCAGTCGATACTGTTTTTGAAAAAAACGTCATCATCCGGACAATCCCGGCACCGGGATGGGCGATGGCCTATCAGGTGGAAGATACGGGAAGCGGCATGGATGAAGAAACCCTTCAGAAAATATTTCAGGGGTTTTTTTCAACCAAAGGCAGTCGGGGAACCGGTATCGGTCTGATGACAACCCAAAAAACAGTCGATAAACATCATGGCCGGATTCAGGTCAGCAGTAAGAAAGGAAAAGGAACGAAATTCACCGTCTTCTTACCGGAAATCCCATAACGGACCATTTCAATTCAGTTTTTTGATTTCCGACACCTTGTCCTTGTGTATTTGAACTTCACCGCCACCTTGATTGAAATAAAGCATCTGATCCTGTTCCCGATAGGAATCCGTAAATATCTCTTTGCCGTTCTTCAGTATGATCATATAGTTGCGAACAAGTGTGGCGGATGGTGAGATATCTGCCGCTGCATTTTTTTGAATCGCATTCTCCGGCTGTCGGGAAAACTGCGTTTGATTTGCGGAATGAGAATGCCCAGCCCCAGCGGATGAGTTTTCTTTTTTTCGATGATCGCCTGTCACGGCTTTTTCGGATTTGGGCTTATTCGGAAACACCTGTTTGGGATCTTTCCCCTTGACCCCGCTTACCTTGAATTGGAATTTATCCGGCATATCGCATTGCCGCATTTTTTTCCGGAACTCACGACTTTTTCCCCCTTTCGAAGAAGGGTCCAGAAAATCGATATCCACTTTTTGTTTCCACAAAAAATGATCAAAATAATCAAATGCGTAAAACGTTATCGCGATATCTTCCTGGGCAATACCCGTATTGTTGCTGATTTCCCCTTCAAGATAGCACCCTTTTTTTTTGGTTTTGACCATTTCGAGACGTAAGGAGCGGTAAGAGAAATTGTCGTCGATTTTGCCATCACTGAAAAAAGCCGAAGCATCATCGGCAGAGAACAATATGGCGAAACTTAGCAGACAGCATAAGATAATTTTCCGAATCGAAAAAAATGAAACGTTGACCCGATCATTCATAGCGGAATTTCCTTGTCGAGATTCAGATGACCATTCAATACCCGATCATCTGGCAAGTATCAGCGGATGCTTACAGGTATATCGCGTCGACGAAAGAACGACTTGCCTGCCGGTTCGGCTTCCGATATCGATGATCACAGGGCCGACCAGGTTCATGGTCAGC
>CAYQKZ010000125.1:0-8754 GCA_964418135.1 uncultured Desulfobacterales bacterium | reverse complement strand
CAGGTTTGTTGTTGAGAGGCATATCATTTCGATTGAGGGGATGTCAGACGCTTGGCCAGGGGGTATCTTCTGCCGTATCCAAAAGCTTTTGAAGTGACCTTGAGGCCGGGCGCCGCCTGGTTGCGCTTGTATTCATTGCGATCGATCCGGGAGAGAATGTCTTTGACCAGAATCGGATCAAATCCCATACAGACGATTTCGTCGTAAGTCTTTAGATCTTCGATCGTGGCTTTGAGAATGGCATCCAGGATGTCATAGGCCGGCAGATCGTCTTGATCTGTCTGGTTCGGTTTGAGTTCGGCCGAAGGGGCTTTTTCGAGAATACGTTCCGGAATGACAGGCCGCTGGGTGTTGATATAACGGGACAGTTCGTACACGAGAGTTTTGGGCACATCGGAGATGACCGCCAGGCCCCCGTTCATGTCGCCGTAGAGCGTGCAGTAACCCACGGCCAGCTCGGATTTGTTTCCGGTGGACAGCACTAAGCTGTCGTTCATGTTGGATATGGCCATCAGCAGGGTTCCCCGGATTCTTGCCTGAATGTTCTGCTCGGCAATTCCCGGATTATTTCCCTTGAAACCGGGTGAAAGAACGGCCGTGAATTCCCGGAAAATGGCGTCGATAGGGATGGTGGTCAATGCGATGCCAAGCCGCCGGCAGAGTTCGGCCGTATCTTCATAATTATCGCCGGAGGTGTACGGCGATGGCATGAAGACGGCCGAGACGTTTTCTTTGCCGAGGGCCATTTCGGCGATCACCAAGGTCAGGGCCGAGTCGATACCGCCGCTCAGTCCGACGACCGTCCGGGAGAATCCGCATTTTTTTACATAGTCCCGGGTGCCGGTCACCAATGCCTTCAACACCGAAGCCGCCTGGGATTTCGATACCGGATGCATTTCCTGGCTGCCGGAAACATCCAAATCCACGACCACCAGGTCTTCTTCAAAATCCGCTGCCTGGGTGATTTTGTTCCCGGAAGCGTCAAACGCCATACTGGCTCCGTCAAACAATATACTGTCATTGCCACCGACCTGATTGGCATAGATCAGAGAAACTCCGTATTTTCGGGCAATGGACCCCAGCATGTGGGTTCTGAAATCGGATTTGCCGGCGTGGTAAACCGATGCGGAAAGATTGACGATCAGATCGGCGCCGTCTTGAACCAGCAATGCCACCGGATCGATGGGATAAATGCGTTTTTCAAAAATATCATGATCGTTCCACGCATCTTCACAGATGGTCAGTCCGATCTTTCGACCCTTGTACGCAAAAAAAAGGCTTTCCTTACCTGGTTCAAAATACCGGCGTTCATCAAAAACATCATATGTCGGCAAAAGCCTCTTACGGACCTTGTGAAGCATTCGGCCGTCTTCAAACAGTGCCGCGGCATTAAAAAGGGGATTTCCCTGATCCGCTGGATTTTTTTCCACAAACCCGCAGATCACTCCGATGCCCTGAATGCATTCCATGACGTATTGCAAAGCTGCCATATTGGACTGGATAAAATCCAGTTTTTCCAAAAGATCGCGGGGAGGGTAGCCGGGAATCACCAGTTCGGAAAAGACGACCAGATCACAATTGCGGTCTTTGGCCATTTCTGAATAGCGAATCATAAGATTACAGTTGTGAGAAAAGTCTCCAATAATCGGATTGATCTGGGCAATGGCAATTTTCATTTTATACCTTGATGACAAATCCCCCTCGATCCCCCATTAATTAGAGGGGGAAGGGCTCTTTTTCACGTTTGGGGGTGAAATGCAGGGATGTTGTTGAGATGCCGAATCAGGTGGCGCAGCCACAGCTCCCTTTCCAGAACGGGGACATGGTTCTGAGCCGTTCGATGATGGGGGGCAGTTTTTCAATGATCAGATCGACTTCCGATTCGGTGTTGTAAATGCTTAAGCTGAAACGGATGGTTCCATGTGCGGCCGTGAAAGGCACGCCCATGGCCCGCAGCACGTGAGACGGTTCCAGAGACCCGGATGTACAGGCCGAACCGGAAGATGCACAGATGCCGAATTCGTTCATCATGAGCAAAATGGATTCTCCCTCCACGAATTCAAAGGCAATGCTGCTTGTGTTGGGAAGCCGGTTGGCCGTATCGCCGTTTATCAGGGCATTGGGGATTTTCTGAACGAGCTGGGTTTCCAGCTTGTCCCGAAGGGCTTTGACGCGACTGTTTTCTTCGGCCATATGGGCTGCCACAATTTCGCTGGCTTTGCCCAGGCCAATAATGGACGCCACATTTTCCGTGCCGCCCCGTCTGCCTTTTTCCTGATGCCCGCCGATCAGAAATGGTGAGAACTTGGTGCCTTTTCGGATGTACAATGCGCCGATGCCCTTGGGAGCATGCAGCTTGTGGCCAGACAGCGACAGCATATCGATCCGGGTTTTTTTGACGTCAATGGGTACTTTGCCAACGGCCTGAACCGCATCGGTATGAAAGAGGATTCCTCTTTCCGAGAGGATTCCGGCCAGTTCATCGATGGGAAATATCACACCGGTTTCGTTATTGGCCCACATGAAGCTGGCAATGGCAGTGTCATCGGTCAGGTGGCGCTTCAAATATTCCATGTCGAGCCGGCCCTTGTGATCGACCGGTACGAAGGTGACCCGATACCCGGTTTTGGCCAGGTATTCACCGAGATTTTTGATGGCCGGATGTTCGACTCTGGATGTGATGACATGTTTTTTGTCCGGATTGGACCGAAGGGCCGCCATGACGGCGGTGCTGTCGCTTTCCGTTCCGCAGCTCGTGTAGAGGATTTCTTCGGGGGATGCGCCCAGCAGATCCGCCAGCCTGGCCCTGGCGTTGCTGATATGAGCGGCAACCGATCCTCCGAAGGTATGCATGCTGGAGGGGTTTCCATAATATTCCGTAAAATAGGGAAGCATGGCTTCGACCACTTCGGGGGCGACCCGGGTGGTGGCATTGTTGTCGAAATATAGTGATTTCATAGGGATACCTCCTCGACCATGATTTCGGGCGTAACCAGTTCACGAAGTTTGGCTTCGACATAATTCTTGAGTGTAATCTGGGATTTCTTGCAGGTGGCGCAGGTTCCCCGCAGACGGACCTGTACGATGTTTCCGGAGACATCGATCAGTTCGATGTCCCCGCCGTCCTGATTCAAGGCCGGTTTGATCTCTCGCTCCAGCGTCTGTTCGATCAGCTTGATTTTCTGGATATTGGTGAGAGCCGCCACCTTCTTTTTGACCGGAACAATGATTTTTCCCATGACCATATCGATGATTTCCTGAATTTTATCGTGGCAGTTTCCACACCCACCGCCGGCCTTGACATAATCCGTAACCTGTTCGATGGTCGTCAGGTGGTTTTCACGAACAGCCCGTTCGATCTGCATATCGGTTACGCCGAAACATTCGCAGACGATATTTCCTTCGATCTTTTTTTCAGCGTTGCCGCGATAGCAGGAGATGGCCTTTTCCAGGGCATCTCTGCCCATGACCGAACAGTGCATTTTTTCTTTGGGCAATCCGCCCAGATAATCGGCGATGTTTTCATTGGTGATTGTTTCCGCCTCTTCCAGCGTTTTGCCGATCAGCATTTCAGTCAGGGCCGAAGAAGACGCAATGGCGCTGGCGCACCCGAATGTCTTGAATCTGGCTTCCTTGATCCGTTCCTGTTCATCCAGTTTGAAATAAAGGGTCAGAGCGTCTCCGCAGGCCAGTGATCCGACCTCGCCAATGCCGTCCGGATTCTCGATTTCTCCGACGTTTCGGGGATTGAGAAAGTGATCTTTTACCTTATCCGTATATTCCCACATAGCTGCCTCCTGATATGATTGTCGTTGAATAATAAACGTTGATTTTTCCCCTCTGAAAAGGTGATAAACAATAAGAACGATTTTGACTAAAGTCCATTTTAAATATAGATTTTAAGAAAATGATTTTGGGAAGACAGCAGGGAGGGGATAAACATTTTTCGGTCATCCCCGACCGATAACGCATCCGAAATCATTATCTGCAAAGCTATAATAAACCTGATGACAAAGGTCAAGAAGGAGGTAAGGCGATATGATAATCAGACAAGCGGCCCTGTCCGGGTCATGGTATTCGGGAACGGATTCGGGATGTCGGCAGGAGATTGAATATTTCATCAATAATTCAACGGTTCAACCGGATATATCTTGTCCGGTTGTCGGTGGCATCGTTCCGCACGCCGGCTGGTATTATTCCGGCAGTATTGCCTGCGATGTGATTCGGTTGATGAGCAGTGGCGTATCTTCTCCGGATGCTCTGGTCATTTTCGGCACCCATCTGTATCCGGATGCACCGGTTGCCATCATGAAAGAAGGTGCTTGGAGTACCCCGCTGGGAAATCTTCTCATTCACGAACCGTTTGCCCAGGAACTGTTATTGCAGGTACCGTTCGATATCGAACCCCAGAAAAATGTGCCGGACAATACTATCGAGGTTCAGCTTCCCTTCATCAAGTATTTCTGGAAAGATATCAACATTGTCCCCATCAGCGCTCCGCCTTCGCTGAAATCGGTGGAGATGGGAAAGATCGTGGCGGATACGGCACGAAAGATGGGACTGAAAATTCTTGTCCTGGGTTCTACGGATTTAACACATTATGGTCCCAATTACGGTTATACCCCGAAAGGGCATGGCAATGCCGCCCTGCAGTGGGTCAGCGAAATCAACGATCGCAGTGTCATCGCAGCGATTCTGTCCATGGATCCGCTCAGTGTCATCCGAGATGCACAGCAGAAACACAATGCGTGCTGTGCCGGGGCTGTCGCTGCGGCATTGTCGGCCGGGATGGCGCTTGGAGCGGTTCAGTCGCGACTGCTGACATATGCAACCAGTCATGATAAAAGTCCGGGAGAAAGTTTTGTAGGATATGCAGGGGTTGTATTTTAATTGATTTTGTAGCGAATCTATATTACGAACCCGGTAGTTTTTTTTGTGCCGGTCTACGGACCATGAATTCAACAGTCAATATATCAATTCGTTGTAAAGGGAGAACATCAATGAAAGTACTGGTCAGTGATAATCTGGGGGATATCGGCATCGAGATGTTTCGCAAAGCGGAAGGAATCGATGTGGATGTCAAGACAGGACTGTCTCCGGATGAACTCAAAAACATCATTCATGAATATGATGCACTGGTGATTCGAAGCGCCACCAAAGTGACTGCGGATATCATCAAGGCCGCCACCCATCTGAAGGTTGTCGGTCGGGCAGGGATTGGACTGGACAATGTCGATATTCCGGCAGCCACCAAACAGGGCATCATCATAATGAACACACCGGGCGGTAATGTGATCACCACGGCCGAGCATGCCATCTCCATGATGCTGTCACTGACCCGGAACATTCCCCAGGGGACTGCATCCTTAAAGGCGGGTAAATGGGAAAAGAAGAATTTACAGGGCCGGGAAATTTTCAACAAGGTACTGGGGGTCATCGGATTCGGTAAAATCGGATCGATTGTGGCGGATCGCGCCCGAGGGCTCAAGATGCGGGTTATCGTATATGATCCATTTGTCACCCGGGATTTCATCGAAAAAGCCGGTTTTGAATGCGTTTCCCTGGAAACCCTGTATTCGCTTTCCGATTATATTACGGTACACGTACCCAAACTGAAAGACACGTTGGGGTTTTTGAACAAATCCGCATTCTGCCAGATGAAAGACGGCGTCATGATCATCAATTGCGCCCGTGGTGGGATTGTGGATGAAGCGGATCTGGTGGAGGCCATCAAATCCGGGAAAGTTGCCGGCGCCGCTCTGGATGTCTTTGCCACCGAACCGCCCGGCAACTCTCCTCTCTTCGAGTTGGATCGGGTGATTGGTACACCGCATCTGGGGGCATCCACTCAGGAAGCCCAGACCAATGTGGCTGTTGCCATAGCCGAGCAGATCATCGATTATTTGAAAAACGGCACCATCCGCAATGCCGTCAACGTTCCATCCATCACCGGTGAGCTGCTTGTCAAGCTTGGTCCGTTTCTGTCGCTGGCCGATCAAATCGGAAAGCTTCAGTCTCAGCTCATCAAGGGGCCGCTCAAGGAAGTCATCATCGAGTTCTCCGGTGATTTCCAGGGGCTGGATCTCACGCCGGTTTCAACCGCTGTTCTCAGAGGTATTCTTGCCGCCGTGGTCAAGGATGATGTGAATTTTGTCAATGCTCGCATCATCGCCAAGGATCGGGGCATCAAGGTCACCGAAACGGCGGGTGTCGATTCCGAGGATTATGTCAATCTGATCACTGTAAAAGCCGTTACTTCCGAAATGACCAATATGGTTTCTGGCACCATTTTCGGCAAGAAGGAAACCCGGATTGTCCGCATCAATACATTCAGGCTCGAGATGATTCCGATCGGTCATCTGGCGTTGATCTACAATATCGACAAACCGGGTTCCATCGGTGAAATCGGAACCTGTCTGGGTAAACATAAAATCAATATCGGCCGAATGCAGGTCGGTCAGGAAGAGGAAGGAAACCGCAATATCATCTTTCTGTGTACCGATACCCCCATTCCGGACGATGTAATTGGTGAACTGAGGGCTCTGCCTTCTGTGAAAATGGCGATTCCGCTGGAATTTTAGTTCGTTTCCGGCGGGTATGGGCTGAAGATGTGCATGTTCTTCAGCCCTGCATCCTCCAACCCTCTTTATCAGGAGAATGAACATGCCGGAAGAAACCACGGAAAAAGACAATTTTGCAAAACAGAAATCCGCTTTCAATCTACCGATGATTACTTTTTCCACGTTTATCGCCTCACTGAATGCCGCTGTTTTGGCCAATCTTGGTATTATCGATGAACCTGGCACCGGAAGGCGTACCAAAAATCTTCCCCTGGCCAAACAAACAATCGATATTCTGGCCATGCTCGATGAGAAAACCCGCGGAAATCTGACCCAGGATGAGGCCACCATCCTGAAAAGTGTTCTTTACGATTTGAGGATCATCTACGTTAAAGAATTGGGTTAAAACATCTTGCCGACGTTGACAACCCGGTAAGGTGGATTATTTTGATGCACAATGTTCACGCAGTATGGCGAGTGTCGGGTACTTTCTCGAACAGATCAACTGGATAGTTTCCGGTAAGTTATCGTGAAAATACTGTTAACCACGAAATACACGAACAACACGAAATAATATAGACTTTCAGAAAATTCATTTCGATAGACAGCCGGGAGGGAATAGGTTTTTTTGGCCCTTTCCGACCGATAACGCAGCGAAATACATTTTTCTGAATGTCTATAGGTGGATGGCATTTTCTTATATGGGGGAGATCGAACCCTCGTTCATGAACGTTTAATCGTATTGATGGAGTCGATTATGTGGGGTCTACAATGTGGTTTGAAAGATCGTCGTTTTTCCGACTTTTTCCTGGGAATTGTTTTGATCGGACTTGTTTTTCTTCAGGTGACATATCGTTGTGCAGAGGCTAAAACCGCGGATGTCGTCATGGTACCGGAAAGTTTCAGTGCCCTGGCGGAGATGGTCAGTCCGGCGGTCGTCAATGTCCGCACCGAAAAAACCGTTCAGGGTGCCGGAAAGTCTTTGCGTCAGTTTCATCAGAATCCCTTTGGAAATGATGATCGGTTCAATGACTTTTTTGAAAAGTTTTTCGGTGAACAGATGCCGAAAGACCATAAAGAGCGGAGCCTTGGATCGGGCTTCATCATTGATAAAGACGGTTTTATCGTCACCAATAATCATGTGATCGAAAATGCCGACAAGATAAAGGTCAAAATGAAAGACGGAAAGGAATACAACGCCGATATTATCGGCAGAGATCCATCGACCGATCTGGCGCTGATCAAAATTCCTTCCGGCAACAACCTTCCGGTGATTGCCTTCGGAGACTCCAACGATTTGAAAGTCGGCCAGTGGGTGGTGGCTATCGGCAGTCCGTTCGGGCTCGAGCAGACGGTTACCGCCGGAATTCTCAGTGCCAAAGGCCGGGTGATCGGATCGGGCCCCTATGATAATTTTCTACAGACGGATGCCTCCATCAATCCGGGCAACAGTGGCGGGCCCCTGATCGACATGCAGGGTAAAGTCATCGGTATCAATACGGCCATCATTGCCAGTGGTCAGGGAATTGGATTTGCCATTCCGATCAATCTGGCCGGCGGCATCATCGAGCAGTTGAAAAACAAGGGAGAGGTGACGCGGGGCTGGCTGGGGGTCGTCATCTCCGATATAAACGATGATGTGGCGGAATACCATGGCGTCAAGGATAAAAAAGGCGCCATGGTTATGGATGTCGTCAAAGGTGATCCGGCGGATATGGCCGGCATTCAGCCAAACGATATCATTGTCGAAGTGAACGATCATAAAGTGGAAACAAGCAGGGATTTGACGAATCTGGTCGCAGGTATTCCCGTTGGAGACAAGGTCAAGATAGAGGTACTCCGGAACGGCAAGAAACAGACCTTTTCGGTCGAGATCGCCAAGCGTCCGGAAGAAACCAAGTTGGCTACGAAAAGTTCCGAAAAAGGCCGAGAAGACGAACTTGGGATTCGAGTGACGAATCTGACGTTGGAACTGGCACAGCGATTGAATCTTTCTGCCGCCGAAGGGGTGCTGGTGGAAAGTGTCGAATCCGGAAGTAAGGCGGCTGAAGCCGGACTTCAGGAAGGGGATGTGATCAAGGATATCAGTTTTGATGGCTCGGGATGCGCGATCTCGAAGGCCTCCGCTTCGATGATGACCGCGGCTCTCAAAGGAAAGACGCGCGGGGAGGCCAAGGCTCTTTTTGACGAGGTT
>CAYQKZ010000124.1:8116-8771 GCA_964418135.1 uncultured Desulfobacterales bacterium | reverse complement strand
GGATATGGAAATTCATTTCGGCGGATATGTCCTCAACAAAACCCTGCTGATCGGGGCGGCCACCGGAATGACACGACTGTGCCTGCTGCTGCTGATCGGCATTGTCCTGGTCGCCCTGGAATCCACCCGGAGCTTGATGAACCATTTGTTTCTGAAAATTCCCAAACTCTTTTTTTTCACCGGTCCAGCATTTCAGGATATGATTTACCGACGATTCAGTCAGGTACTGGTCCGATTCACGCTCAGTTTTTCCAAAGGCTTTCTGTTGCTCAAGGAACCGGGAAAAATGGCAGCGTGCTTTGCACTTTCGTTCTTGATCTGGGGGCTGAATGTCTTATCTTATTACACGATGACCCTCGGAGCTCCGGGCATCCACCTCACCCTTGCCGAGCTGACGGTGGTCATGGTCATTGTCTGTCTGTTCATATCCATTCCGTCCGTACCGGGGTTTTGGGGAATCTGGGAGGCGGGCGGCGTATTTGCCCTGGCGCTTTTCGGTATTTCCGCCAAAGATGCCGCCGGTTATACGCTGGCCAATCATGCCGTCCAGATGTTGCCGGTCATTGTGGTCGGTATGGGATCGGCGGTGATTACCGGTGTGAATATCAGGCAGGTTTCTCGTCAGGTCGGTGGGGATGCATCCGAAATCAGGGAA
>CAYQKZ010000124.1:6272-8106 GCA_964418135.1 uncultured Desulfobacterales bacterium | reverse complement strand
CCTGGTCTTTGAACACGAATTCAGTAGAGATTTTTTTATGGCACTTCTTCAAATTTTGGAATATCCGGACGGATTTCTAAATAAACCCGTCCTGCCGGTCACCGATATCACCGGCGAGCTTCAGCAAAAAATCGATGACATGGCGCAGACCATGTATCATGCACCCGGCGTCGGACTGGCGGCGTCTCAGGTAGGTTTGAATCAGTGCATCCTGGTGTACGATGTCTCCCCCCGTGATGAAAATCGTGTCCTGCATGTTCTGATCAATCCGAGAATCGTCTGTCAGGAAGGCGAAATTCTTTCCGAGAGTGAAGGGTGTCTGAGCGTACCGGATTACCGCTCCGATGTTGTCCGTTATGCGCAGATTCGGGTGGAAAGTCTGGATCGGGAGGGAAAACCGCTGGCATTCGATGCCGAAGGCTATCTGGCCATCGTGCTGCAGCATGAAATCGATCATCTTCAAGGGGTGCTTTTCATCGATCGGATCAGTGTACTCAAACGCAATCTGTACAAAAAACGCATCAGGAAGCGGTTGAAACAGTGATGACACCTGCCTATCGCATCGTATTTATGGGGACACCGGATTTTGCGGTTCCTGCGCTTAATAGCCTCGGTACCGGCGGGCACCGGGTGCTTCAGGTGGTTACCCAGCCGGATCGCCCCAAAGGACGAGGAAAAACGATGGTTTTTCCCCCTGTCAAAACAGCCGCGATGGAACTTGGATATCCCGTCCTTCAGCCCGACTCGGTCCGCACCCCGGCGTTCTGCGATACGATTGCCGGCCTCGATCCCGACCTTCTGGTCGTGGTGGCATACGGCCATGTCCTGCCCCGGCAGATACTGGAAATCCCGAAGCTGGGGGCTGTCAACATCCATGCGTCCCTGCTTCCCAAATATCGGGGACCGGCGCCCATTCAGTGGGCCGTGATCAACCGTGAAAAAGAAACCGGTGTCACGCTGATGCGGATGGACCCAGGTCTGGATACGGGAGACACACTCACCTCGGCATCCATACCGATTCTTTCCGACGACACATCCGGCTCCCTGCACGACAAACTCGCTCTGCTTGGGGCAAAACTTCTGATGCAGACCCTGAAATATTTCGAAGTCCATTGCAAGAACGCAACGCCTCAAGATCATACCCAGGCCAGTTATGCACCGCTTTTAAAGAAAGAAGATGGTCATCTCGACTGGCGGCGGACGGCCGATGATCTCGAAGCCCTCATCCGGGGGCTGACTCCCTGGCCAGGCGCTTTCAGCTTTTATGCTGGAAAACGGATCAAGATTTATCGGGCAAGTCGAAAAACCCTCGTGACACAGGAGAGTCCCGGTACGGTGTTGAAGGGGTTTTCCGATGAACTGACCGTTGCGGCCGGCAAGGATTCACTGGTCATCCACGAGCTTCAGGGCGAATCCGGAAAACGCCTGCCGGTACAGGCTTTTCTGCGTGGTCACCCCATATTGCCGGGAACCGTACTGACATAGTATTTACCTTCTACTCACTCCCATGACCGGTCTCCCGAATTATTCGAGGTTTCATGCCGCCCCATTCCCGTCTGATCGCCTTAAACATCCTCAATGAAGTGGACCAGGACAACAACACCCTGGATCATATCCTGGAAACTGCTTTCAGGCAGATCGAAGATATCCCGCAGCGGGAGAAAAACCTCGCATTTACAATTGTTTATGGAGTACTGCGAAATCGCGGCCGCCTGGATTGGATACTGGGTCATTATTCCCGAACCAGATTGGACAAACTGGACCCGGAAATCCGCAATATTCTGAGAATCGGCCTGTTTCAGGTGGTCTATCTGTCCCGCATACCGCCCTCGGC
>CAYQKZ010000124.1:0-6262 GCA_964418135.1 uncultured Desulfobacterales bacterium | reverse complement strand
GCCGTCCATACCGCAGTTGATTTAGCCAAAACGTTAAAAAAACCATGGCTGGCCAAATTCGTCAATGCCGTATTGCGAGCGGCTGTCGGAAAATATCCGGAATTGACGCTTCCGGATGAGAAAACAGATCCTGTCTCGGCAATTGCCATTGAAACCTCCATGCCGCCCTGGATGATCCATCGGTGGATTCCCCGATTTGGTCTGTCTCAGACCCGATCACTCTGTCAGAGCATGAACGACATGCCGCCCCTGACCCTTCGGATCAACACGATTAAGACCACGCGCAGCGCTTTTCTGGAATCCGCTGACACTTGCGCCTATCGGATGGAAGCCACCTCTTTTTCCCCGGACGGCGTCCGACTGGAACAGCCGAAAGAACCGGTGGCCGCTTTGGCAGGATACCGGGAAGGTTTTTTTCAGGTACAAGACGAAGCCGCCCAACTGGTCACGCTGCTGCTCGACCCCCAGCCCGGTGAAACCATTCTGGATGCCTGCGCCGGCATGGGCGGAAAAACCGGCCACATCGCTCAGCGCATGAACAATACCGGAAAGGTTCTGGCCACGGATGTCCGTCCGGATAAACTGGAGATAATCCATCCGGAAATTCGACGGTTGGGAATATCCATCGTGGAAACACAGGTTCTGGATCTCAGCTTACCTGCGGAAACCAGCCGAATCGAAGCATGCGATCGGGTGCTTCTGGATGCTCCCTGCTCCGGCCTTGGCGTCCTTCGGCGCAACCCGGATATCAAATGGCGGTCTTCGCCGGATCGGATCGCACACTGCCGGGCCCGGCAAATCGATTTTCTGAATCGGGCCTCTTCACTCGTCAAACCTTCGGGAATTCTGGTCTATGCGGTGTGCAGCATGGAACCCGAAGAAACGGAGTCCGTCGTTACGGCATTTTCAGGCGATCACCCCGAATTTTCGATTGAAAAAAGTCCTGCCGAACTGTCCCCTTACATCCGTTCTCTGATAACGCCTGAAGGATATCTGAGAACATTTCCGCATCTTCATGTCATGGACGGATTTTTTGCCGTCCGATTCAGAAGGTGCATCTGAATCAGGAGGAATCATGACCATACTGGTAACGGGCGGCGCCGGATATATCGGCAGTCACACTTGTGTGGAGCTTCTGACCGCCGGCTATCCGGTGGTTGTCGTGGACAATCTGTCCAACAGCAAGGCGGAATCCCTGAAACGGGTTCAGCGAATCACCGGGAAATCACCGGTGTTTCATCCTGTTGATATCAGAGATGAAGCGGCACTGTCCGCCGTCTTCGAGGCTGAACATATCCAGGCCGTCATCCATTTTGCCGGCTTCAAGGCCGTTGGCGAATCCGTCGAAGTTCCGCTGACATACTACCATAACAACATCACGGGAACCTTGGTACTCTGCGAAGTCATGAAACGCCATCAGGTCAAGTGCCTTGTATTCAGCTCATCTGCCACGGTATATGGTGAGCCAGACCATGTTCCGGTTACCGAGGATTTTCCCCTGCATGCCACCAACCCCTACGGCCGCACCAAATGGATGATCGAGGAAATTCTAAGAGACATTCAGGCATCGGATCCTGCCTGGAATATCGCCCTGCTCCGCTACTTCAATCCCGTCGGCGCTCACGCCAGCGGGCTGATCGGCGAAGACCCCAACGGCATCCCCAACAATCTATTGCCTTACATTACCCAGGTCGGGGTTGGAAAACTGAAAGAGCTGAGTGTTTTTGGAAACGACTATCCAACCCCGGACGGCACCGGCGTTAGAGATTTCATTCATGTGGTGGACCTGGCCGTCGGGCACATTCATGCTCTGAACAAGCTGACTGAAAATCCCGGAATTGTCACCTACAATCTCGGTACCGGCAGAGGCTACAGTGTGCTTGAAATGATTGCCGCTTTTGAAACCGCCAGCAGCAAACACATTCCCTATCGGATTGTCGGCCGCAGATCCGGAGACGTGGCCAGCAGCTATGCCGACCCTTCCCTGGCACAGAAAGAAATGGGTTGGACCGCCCGGCGTTTTCTGGACGATATCTGCCGGGATGCCTGGAAATGGCAGTCTCAAAACCCGAACGGCTATGATTGATTAACAGGGTTCATATTCACCGCAACGGCGCAAAGGATATAAATAGAATATCGCAAGAAGCCGGATTTGTCTTTGCGTCCTTTGCGTCGTTGCGGTAACATATGAAAGATGGAAAGATGACACACAGCCATGTGTTTTCCCGTTATTTTCGAGTGTGTTGCGGCTTTTTATGTTTTACCGCTTATCATTGATCCGGCCGAAACCATGACCCCGGCCGTTTTTAAAGAAAGGTTCGTTCATGACAGGTGAAAAAGATATTGTTTTAATCCATTTTGAAGACAAACCTCTGGTCTTTGCCCGGATAGAAGAAATAAAGGAAGATTACAAACCCGGATGGAATCATGTCAAAATGCTGCTTCTCCAGATTCCGCTGCAAATCGTTACCTGGATTCTCAGAGATGCCTATATCGATGGGGACCCGTTTACGATGGACGGAAAAAAACTGCAGCTCGAAAAGATCATCTGCCCGGAAGACCCCGAGCAAGATGTTCCCGAAGCCATACCACCGGTTGAATCCAAATCTTCACCCGGAACCAAAGTCATCTCATTTTCCGATTTCAAGAAAAAATGAACACCATAAGGGAGGCACTCATGGAACTCAAAACCGTAGCAATCGAAAACCCCGATGGACTCAATCTGATTCTCGGACAGTCCCATTTCATCAAAACCGTCGAAGATATCCATGAAGCCATGGTAACGGCCGTTCCCATGGCCAAATTCGGGCTGGCTTTCTGTGAAGCCTCCGACGTCTGTCTGGTTCGGTATTCGGGAACGGATGAAGCCCTGACCGAACTGGCCCGAAAAAATGCCTTCGCCCTGGCCGCTGGTCACAGTTTTATCCTGTTCATGAAAGACATGTTTCCGGTCAATGTGCTGAATGCAATCAAGAATGTACCGGAAGTCTGCCGCGTTTTCTGCGCCACCGCCAATCCGGTCGAGGTTGTCATCGCGCAAACCGCCCAGGGCAGAGGGATTCTGGGAGTCATCGACGGGTTTGCCTCGAAAGGTATTGAAACCGCAGACGATATTCATCATCGCAAAGACCTGCTGCGACGATTCGGATACAAACTCGGATGACCGCCGAACTGACGCCCGAAGAGCTGCGGGGGGTTTGCCGTGTCGATCTGTTTCAGTTTGCAGATACGTCCGAGCTGGAACCATTGGATGAAGTGATCGGCCAGGAACGGGCCGTTCAGGCCATCGATTTCGGCCTGAACATGAAACGTCCGGGATACAACATCTTTATCACCGGTATTGCTGGAACGGGCAAATCGAGCATCGTCAAGGAAATCATCGGCAAATTTGCCGCAGATCTGCCGGCACCCGACGACTGGTGCATGGTCAACAATTTCAAGGATGAATACTGCCCCAAGGCTGTTCGGGTTCCTTCGGGAAAGGCCGTTTCATTCGGTAAATCCATTCAGCGGCTGATCGACGACTTGAAAACCGAGCTGCCCAAGGCATTTGAAAGCAAACTGGCCCAAGACCGTATTACGGAAATCCAGAATACATTTGCAGATCAGCAGAAAGCCCTCCTGGAGAAGGTTGAAATATCCGCGGATCAGAAACATATCCGGATCAGCCGGGATGATTCCGGATATCAGCCTGTTCCATATCAAAACGGCAAACCCGTATCGGCAGAGGAATTCGAGGCTTTTCCCCTGGATAAGCAGACCGAAATCGAAGAAAACCTGCGGAAGATTCAAATCGAACTCGAAGCAGCGCTTCGGGAAATCAATAAATTCAATCTGATCGTCAACGACCGGGTTGAAGATTTTATGGAAGATGTTACCCGCCGGCTGCTCGCGGAACGGCTTTCCCCCCTGCATGACGCATATGTCGGTTATGATGATATTCTGGGTTTCCTTCATGCACTCGAAGACGATGTGGTTGAAAATCTGGACCGCTTTGTCACCCTTCCCAACGGAGACAAAGTCACCCCCGATGATCCGGAATCCATCCATGAAGCTGCTGCGTTTTTCGTGCGATACCGGGTCAATATCCTGGTCGAACAGAAATCCGAAAAAGGCGCACCCGTCATTTTCGAAACCAACCCCACCTATTCCAACGTCATCGGCCGCATCGAAAAACGCACGTACATGGGCGCGGTCACCACGGATTTCACATTGGTACAGGCCGGCGCACTTCTGAAAGCCTGCGGGGGATACCTGATGATGGAAATCGAACCGTTGCTGGCAAACCCTTATGTGTGGGATGCCCTGAAACGTTCACTTCAGAACAAATCCCTGGCCATCGAGGAAGCCCCGTCAGATACCGGCGCACAAACGGCATCGCTGCGCCCGGAATTGATTCCTCTGGAAGTCAAGGTCATCCTTCTGGGCAACTACGAACTATTTGAAACCCTTCAGAATTTCGATTTCAAATTCAACAAGATATTCCGGGTTCGGGCGGATTTCGATGATGAGGTTACGCTGAATGCCGATTCCGTTCAAAAATATGCCCGGTTCATTGCCCGTGTCTGCAAGTCGGAGAAACTACTGCCGTTTACTCCGGAAGCCGTGGCAGCGGTCATCGACTACGGAAAGCAGTCCATTGCGGACAAGACCCGACTGTCGCTTCGGTTCGGCCCGATCGTGGCCCTTCTGAAGGAAGCCGATTACTGGGCCCGGAAAGACGGTGCGTTGCACGTTTCCGGGAAATATGTATCCCGTGCCCTGAAAGAATACTGGTTCCGGTATAATCTCTACGAAGAAAAGATGCATGAATCCTATATGGATGGGACTGTACTTCTGGATGTCACCGGCCGGGTGACCGGTCAGGCCAATGCGCTGGCCGTGTATCAGATCGGTGACATCACTTTCGGCCGGCCATCGCGAATTACGGCCGAAACCTTCATGGGGAAACCCGGTGTCATCAACATCGAAAGAGAGACGCATTTAAGCGGAAATACCCACGACAAGGGAATTCTGATTCTGTCCGGCTATCTTGGAAAAACTTTTGCCCAGCTTTATCCGCTGAGCCTGACCATCAGTATCGCCTTCGAACAGAGTTACGGTATCATCGACGGAGACAGCGCCTCCTCTGCAGAACTTCTGGCCGTGATATCGAGTCTGTCGGATGTACCCGTTCATCAGGGTCTGGCTGTGACCGGATCTGTGAACCAGAAGGGAGAAATTCAGGCGATCGGCGATGTGAATGAAAAAATCGAAGGCTTTTACGACGTCTGCAGCACCCGCGGACTGACCGGCCGGCAAGGTGTCGTGATTCCCGCAGGCAATGTCAAAAACCTGATGCTGAAAACCGAAGTCGTGGAAGCCGTCCGTGACGGCCGCTTTCATATCTATCCCGTATCGACCATTCCAGAAGCCGTTGAAATTCTGACCGAAATACCTGCAGGCATTGCCGGTGCAAACGGGATTTATCCCGAAACAACCGTCTATGGAAGGGTTCAAAATAAACTGAAAATATTTTGGATGCGAACCCTGGAATACAGCCGTCATCAGGGAGTACTTCATGCGCCGCTTTTTCATACCGAGTCATAGCCTGTCCGGCGACAACCCGCTGATCAGGGGGGATGATGCTGGTCATATTCGAAATGTTCTCCGTCTCAAACCCGGCGATGACATCGAGCTGATTGACGGTACGGGTTTGGAGTGTGATGCCCGGATTGTCCGCATCACCGCCGGTGAGGTCGAGGTGTCGATTCTTCGGCGCCGGCATTCCGACGATCGGACATCTCCCCGCATTGTCATCGCCCAGGCATTGCTGAAAGACAACAAGGCGGATGCCATCATCCGGCAGATCACCGAGATGGGCATCCATGCCTGGGTTCCCTATACAGCGCACCGGTCCGTTCCAGTACTGAATGATCGTCGCATCCGCTCCCGCAAGGATCGATGGGAAAAAATCGCTATCGAAGCCCTCAAACAGTCCCGACGCAGCACACTTCTTGCCATATCCGACCTGATGACATTCGACGCAATGCTTGCGTATGGACAGAGCTGCGACATCAAACTGATTTTTTGGGAAGATGAATCTCCATCCAAACCCTTTGAAATCCCCGATGCGACAGCAGCCCCTGCTCAGAGCATCATGGCTGTTATCGGGCCTGAAGGTGGGTTTACGACAGAGGAAATAGCGGCCGCCAGAGGCTGCGGATATACGACGGTATCCCTCGGACCATCCCTCATCAAACGACCAAAGGCGTAATCCCCA
>CAYQKZ010000123.1:1011-8799 GCA_964418135.1 uncultured Desulfobacterales bacterium | reverse complement strand
CTTCACCATTCGTAATTCGTAATTCCTCATTCGTAATTCCAATCATCGCCATGACTGCCCATGCCATGCAGGGTGATCGGGAGAAATTTCTTGATGCCGGCATGACCGACTATATATCCAAGCCGGTATCGCCGCAGGAACTGGTGGACCGGCTGAAGAAATGGCTGCCGAAAAAAATGGAAGAAGCTGAATGTATTAAGAATGAACAGGACGCGGAAAAATCCAATGAATCAAAGACCAGTGATGCACCTATTTGGGACAGACATAAAATGCTGGAATGTTTGCTGGATGACGAAGACCTGGCAATAATGGTACAGGATAGTTTCCTGGCGGATATCCCGCTACAAATTCTGGCTCTGAAAGCATTTCTTGCTTCAGGCGATGTTTCTGGCATTGAGATTCAGGCACACACCATCAAGGGCGCCTCCGCCAATGTCGGTGGAGAACGATTGCGGGCCGTAGCATTCGAGATGGAGAAAGCGGCTATAGTTCAGGATATGACTGCTGTCGATTCGTTAATGATGGAACTGGAAAGGCAGTTTAACCGTTTGAAGGAAGCGATGCAATAGAGCGATATTGGCGGCAGGATCAATTGCATCCGGAAAAATTCTTTATCAGAATCGGAATTTCCTGAAACCTGTTCGTACAATATCGAGCAGATCATGGGAGAACTGTAATTGCCGTTTGCTGAAAGTCGGATAATCGTTGAGTCATCGTGGAAATCGGCTGGATATTGAAAAAAATGATCTCAAAGTGTTTGTCTTTTTCGATGGTCTGGTTGCCGGCCGTTCTGACACTCGTTTGTCTATCGGAGGGTATTCTTGCCGGTGAGTCCCGAACGATCGCTCCGGCAAAAAGTTCAGGCAGGTTGATCGTCAATCCGGATGGCCTTATCGATTCACGTGGCGTTCCTACATTGAGTGATGTCTGGCAGTTCATTCAGGAACATCCGGAGAAGGCGGTCGAACTGATGCAGGATTCCGGGCAATGGACGTATCTGACGGCCGGTGTCGGCATCATTGTCTGCCACGATGCGGTCACGGCTTCCGGCGGACAGCCGGTGCCGGCGCCTCTTCGTAAGATTCTCCGCCGATGGTATCCGGACGATCTGCTGGATGAAGTCCGCTGGACGGGTGTTCGCGAGCCGATTCGGGATTTGCTGAATGATGCCCGCATGAATTTTGAAGGAGACACGTTGGCCATCACGGTGATGGATGCCGTCATCTTTCGGAATACGGAACTGGCCGGAGATGGGGCGCTCTGGGCACATGAACTTTACCATGTGCAGCAGTATCGGAAGTGGGGGGTGTTCGGTTTTGCCAGAAAATGGGTGGAAAATCCATCGGTCAACGGTCCGATCGAAGCACCGGCTTACGAAAGAGAGGCGGAAGCCCGGCGTATTTTTTCAACTTCACGCGCGCTGCCCATTCCTCAATCTCATGGTGTTAGGCAACTCAAAAAAAATAATCTACCATGATTCATTTTAAATCACCCCGACCTCGGACATCTTGATCCATCCGATCTTATCTTCCGAAAAAGTGATCCGGATATAATCGTTCTTTTCCTGATCGATTTTCACTTTCGTGCCGGCATGCAGGACGAAAAGCTCAGTAGCATCATCAGTCAGTCCGGATCGGATCGATACTTTGGCCGGCAGAATGACGGCCTCTTGAATGAAATTGGCCTCATAATCATTATAGATGGCGGTCAGGGTAAAGAGGATGCCGATGATCAAGATAACATGGTTAATTGTCTGGAAGGGCTTTTTTCGCCGGATCATGCGGACCGCTGTCAGGGACCAGAAAATCAGATTGAAAATAATCGCTGTCCATTGGATTTGGGTCCGGGACAACAGGTATTTCCAGAAAAAGACAATTCGAACAATTGGAAGTTCCTTGTTCGCTTTTTCATCCTGTGTAAGGGACTGGACGTATTCGTAGTTGAATTTCAGATCCGGATCATGCGGCAGAAGTTTCAGCGCCCGTTCGTACCATAACATGGCATTGCCGATATCACCTTTTTTGAAATAGGCATTGCCGATATTATAGAAAAGATTGCCGTTGTGGATGCCTTCATCGGCGATTTTTGTAAAGGCAGCCGTCGCTTCGACAAACCGGTCTTCTTTATAATCCTTGACGCCGTCCAGAAAAGCCCGGGCCGTTTCGCCGGCTCCGGCGATCTCAACCTGGCAAAGAATCGTCAACAACAATAACGGAATGTATTTGAACCCTTTCATTTCAATATCTTCCTTACCATTTCCCGGGTTTCCGACAACAGGGTTTCGCGGATGATGGAATCCAATTCCCGGCCGCTGAATCGGGCAGAGTCGATGCTTTCAAGAAGGCGGATGACAGAGTCAGCATCATCCTTGGAAAACCCGTTGGACAATAAAATCGCTTTGGCTTCTGCATAAGTCAGCGATTCACCTCGAGTTCCCGATCTGGCCAGCAGAATGGATGTCAGGGACCGAGACAGACACGTCAAAAAACCTTCCGCCGACATATCCGGCTTGCACGCATCTTTCAGGGCCTGATCTGCACGCTGCGCCATGATGCTGGCCGGGTCATCCTTTATGGTCGTGCGAGTTAAGTAGATTTTCATTCCCAGACAAAGCAGCGCCGGTCCCAGAAGAAACACCCAGAACTGGAAAGGCGACATCGTCTGTTGTGTTTTCAGAGTACTCATATCTTCTTTCAGAGGAAGAATATCCCGGCCCGTGAATTCCACTTGCTTTTTCTGGGGTTTGAACTCGGGAGTCGGCGTGTTTGAATAGATCGCCGTATCGTCTTTATCCTTGGACGGCTGAACGTTGATGGAAATGGGATCGGTCAGCCGGGTTTGATATCGGCCGCTGGAGACGTCGAAAAAATTCAATGCAATGGGAGGCAGGGTATAGTCGCCTTCTTTCAGCGGTACCAGGGCCGTGCGAAATACTTTTTCGCCGGAATAACCGTTTCCGCTGGCCTGGATGTTTTCCTGGGGTGTATCCTTGTAGCTTTTCAATGCATCGGGAAGAAGAATTTCGGGAGCTGCGGCATCCAGAATATTTCCGGTGCCGCTGACAGTCACGGACAGGGTGGCGGATTCTCCTGCGCTCAATGCGGTTTTATCCACATGGGATTGAATCTGAAACGTTCCGACGAGGCCGGAAAATTGTCCTTTGCCGTCAAACGGCGGCAGCGGTTTAACCGTAACTGTTACAGGTTCTGTCCGGATAACTCGGCGCTCCAGCCTGTTTTGTCCGAAAAACGGATCATCCAGCATGCCAAAAGGGCTTCGACGTGTCGGTTGACGGGTCAGCAGATCGCATTCGAGGGTGGCCGGGTCGATCGTTTTGGAGCCGGCACCCACAGGAATCAACAAAATGGTCAGTTCCGTCACATTGTATTCCCGTCCGTTCAATACCGTGCGAAAGTTTTTCTGGCTTTTCTCCACTTCTTTGGCCGTGAAACCGTGAAATTCGGGTTTTTGAAACCGGGCATTGGCGATCTGCACGGCACTGAACAGCTTGAATGTATAAACGATCGGTTCGCCTTCGTAAGGAGAGGCCGTGGAGACATTGCATTCAGCAAAAATATTTTCGCTGCCGGGTTTCTGTTCTGCCTTCGGACTGATGGTAACGACGATTTCAGCGGTTTTGAGTGTTCCGTCATCGGTTGAAACAGTCAGAGGAGGAATCACCAGACGCCCTTCTTTTAACGGAATCAGCGTGTACGTATGATTCACTTCCCGGGACATCCGGCCATTGACGATCTGAACGCTCGTACTCGTGCCGCCCGACATCATCTTGAAATCCCGAATCGGAGAGGTGTCCACGGTTCCTTCAGCTCCTTTGACTGTAACCGTGAGTTCAATGGACTCACCGTATCCGATCCGGGTGCGATCCACAATCGCCTCGGCCTCAGCGGCATGCACGGAGGTGCTGAGGCTCAACATGGAAAAAACGACGCAGGCGATCCAGTAATAAAAAAGTCGATACCGAATATAAAAGACCGAGGACTCTTTGCGACCGGTTGTCTCGGTATAGCCGGTAATGGTTTGATCACACATGATTGATCCCTTGAAGCATGCAGAACTTCCGTTCGGTTGGTCCGGCCATTGTCACCAGTCTTTTTCCACATGGGTTTTTCCATAACCGGGGATCATCGCTTTTCCGGGCTGATCCTTCAGGCGGTTCAGGATATGATCGGCATTTTTTTTCGCTTCACTCTGGTCTGAATCACTGGCCGGTTTTACCGGAGATGCCTCTTGTTCTTGTTTGCTTTCCGGAGGCTGCGGCTCGGTTTGTGCTTCTGCGGAGTCTTTCCCGTCATCGGCAGCACCTTGGGCATTTTGATCGGTCATTTCTTTGCCATAGTCCGGTGAAGATTTGTCGGGTTCGGCATTTTTTTGATTCGGCTGCTTTTGTTCATCCTGATTTTCTGGGGACTGCTCGTTTCGATCATCCTTGTTTTCCGGCTTCTGACCTTCCTGAGACGGATCCTTCGATTCGGTGGATTCTTTCTTGTCGTCCTTGCTGTTCTGATCTTTCGGGTCGCTTTGCTTCTGCTGTTGCTTCTGCTGTTCCTTGATTTCGTCCATCATTTTCTTAACAAATTCCAGATTCTGCCTGGCATCGGCATCTTCGGGATTCAGTTCCAGAGCCGCTTCATAATTTTTCATCGCTTCTTCATACCGCTGTTTTCGAAAATCGGCATTGCCAAGATTATAATGGGCTTTTTGTTGAATCTGTTTGTTCTCGGCTTTGAGCGCTTCCTTATAGCTCCTGGCGGCTGCTTCGAAATCTCCGGTCTGGTAATAGGCATTGCCGATGTTGTATAAAATATCCGGACTGTCCGGATGGTCGAGCTGGGCATCGATAAACAGCTTCAGGGCATTGTTGTAATCGCCCTGATTGTAGGCATCGATACCTTCCTTCATAGGATTGCCGGCCTGCGCCGGCACACTCCAGCACAGCAGGCAGACCATCGCCCAGATGATGGAAGTCTGGCGAACCGCCGGAACGAGCAATTCCGCCGCCAGGGCGACAATCGCCAGGGCAAGCACCCACTGAAATCGGTCTTCCCAGATTTGTTTTTTATCTGTGGATAGGGTGGATGCTTCCATTTTTCCACGGATTTCCGTGGTATAGATTACATCCAGATCAATGCTGCCGGCAACGGACCGCACATAGGTTCCGCCGGTAAGAACCGCCATTTTTTTCAATGTTTCCTCATCGATTCGGGCCAGGATGATGTTGCCGGATCGATCTTTTTTAATGCCGCCGGTTTCTGCGGGAACAGGCACACCGTCATCGCTTCCCACACCGATACAGAACAGTTTGACTTCGGCCTTGCGGGCACTTTCTGCGGCTTCCATGGGATCGGACTTTCCGGTGTTTTCTCCGTCCGTGATCAGAATGACGGCTTTCTGAGAACTGGCTTTCGGGTCAAATGCAGACAGTGAGGATGTAATCGCTCCTGAAATATCCGTGCCGCCGACGGGCATGGAGTCGGGGGTGAGGGAATTCAAAAAGATATGGAAAGCTTCATAATCCAATGTCAACGGACACTGAAGAAATGCAGTTCCGGCAAAGGCCACCAGACCGATCCGGTCTCCTTTCAGCATGGTGAGCAGATCGTAAATTTCACGCTTGGCCCGGTCCAGTCGGGTTGGCTGAATGTCCGGTGCCAGCATGCTGCGGGAAAGATCGATCGCCACGATGATATCGATCCCTTTCTGCTCGATGGTCTGCCATTGGTAACCATACTGGGGGCCGGACAACGCGACACATAGAAACAGAAGAGAAAACAGAACCAGTCCTGCCTTGATCCATCGCCGTTTCGATCCTGTTTCGGAAACGATGGCATTCAGGCTTTTTACAGAAGCAAAACGGTTCAGGATGGACTGCCGGGTTTTCATGCCATAGACGATTACCAGAAAGAAAATGGGGATCGCCCAGATCAGAAACAGCATTTCAATTTGACTGAATTTCATGGCACACGCACAAATCGGGTATGGGTCAATACAATCCAGGCTCCCAGAAAAATAAAAGCCGGGATCAACAGATATCGATACAGTTCGTTGTATTCCGCGAAGGTTTGCGTCTTGACCTCGGTTTTTTCCAGTGAATCGATGGTGTTGTAAATCTTCTGGAGTCCTTCGGTATTTTCCGCCTTGAAATACAACCCTCCGGTTTTTGCCGCGATATCCTTCAGCGTGTCTTCATCGATGTCCACTTGCTGCTGCACATAGCGTTCCCCAAAAACCGGGTCTTTGATCAAAAAAGGCACCTGGCCGCGCGACCCCACCCCGATGGTATAGATTTTAATCCCTTTTTGAACCGCGACGTCCGTTGCAATCTGCGGAGACAGCTCGCCGGAATTGCTTTGTCCATCTGTCAGCAGGATGATGATATTGGACTTGCTGCCGACATCCTCCAATCGTTTCAGTGAAATGCCGATGGCATCCCCGATGGCCGTGTTCGGCCCTGCGGCACCGATCTGAAGCCGTTCGAGCATGGACGCAATGGTGTTGTAATCACGGGTAAGGGGCAGCTGGGTATAGGCATGGGTGCCGAACACCACCATGGCGATCCGATCGCCGCTGCGTTTGGTGATGAAATCCTGAATCACTCCTTTGATGGCTTCCAGGCGGTTGACGATTCTCCCTTTATACTTGAAATCGAGGGCGGCCATGCTTTCGGACATATCGACGGCCAGAACGATGTTAATACCTTCCGTCAGTACACTGACCTGTCGTGTTCCCCACTGGGGCCTGGCCATGGCGATAATCATCAAACAGAGGGCTGAATATTTCAGTATGGGAAGAACCTTGGCGATCTGCAGCATGCGGGACGGCTGAATATTCGGCGCCTTCATCAGAGTGGACAGATTCAGTACCGGCCGCAGTTGCCGATGCTTCCGATAGTAGATGATTCCAGGAAACAGGGATAGGAGCAGCAATAAATACGGAGAAGCAAATTCAAACATATCAACCCTAGGGTGCAGGTATCAGGAGGCAGGCGAAGAATGCCTGCCTCCTTCCAGTATAAAATTTTTAACAAATTCAAGGTCCTGACGCATTTTTCCAACGGTTGCCGGTACATCGGCGAATTTGACCGGATCGGTGGAGCGAAACAGGGATCTCAGTTGAAAGAGCGTTTCTTTGGCAATATCCGGAATGTCGAGCTTGGGCAGTAGTTCCTCGGTGGTCATTTCCAGAGCATTGATGCGATAACAGGACTGTATGTATGCTCTCAGGATGTTTGAAAGAGTGAAATAAAAGGTCTTGCCATCCAAATTTTCCACATCCGTCAGTGTTTCAAGAAGTCTGAGTGCGGTTTCATGAGGAGGGATCATGTTTTCAACGGGATTTTTCTTGCGATTCCGAAATTTTTTCCAGAAATGAAAAACGGCCCAGACAACGGCCAGTATCAGGATGGCACCTATGATATAAACCGGCAGCCATTCAACGGATGCCGGAATTTCCAGTGGCTTGATCCCGTGGATGTCGGTCATGGGAGCGGGAGTGTTGGCTGCCTGCATTACCGTTTCCTTTTTTCCCGGATGCGGAAATATCGATTGAGTGCATCTACCACGGATCCGTCGGTGTGGATTTCGATACAATCCAAATCGGCATTTTTCAGAGATTGAATCGTCCGGGCGTAGTCGCCATTTTTCATCTCATGGTAAGTGCGACGGGTGGCTGGGTCCGTGGCATCCAGAATCACCTGTCGGCCGGTTTCCATATCCCGGACCGTCAAGATACCGGCTTCCGGCAGATGAAAATCGCCAGGATCAGAAAGCA
>CAYQKZ010000123.1:0-1001 GCA_964418135.1 uncultured Desulfobacterales bacterium | reverse complement strand
CATGTTTACCTGATATGGATTTCATTCGGCGGATATAGGTTGCGGGCGGTTCCGGAGAGATAAAATCGGAAATTAGAAACGAGATCGTACGTTTGCGGGATACCCTTCCCAGAAACGCCACGGCCTCACGGATATCCGTGCCTTTGTGTTCCGGCGTGAATGCGAACATTTCCTTGATCACCCGCCAGACATGGGCGGAGCCTTTTTTTGGGGGAATATACTTTTCCACCCGGTCCGTGAACAGGATCGCACCGACCTTGTCGTTGTTGCGGATCGCGTTGAATGCCAGGATCGAAGCCATTTCCGCGGCAATGTCCTTTTTCAGATTGTCGGTGGTGCCAAAGCCCTCGGAACCGCTCATGTCCACCAGCAGCATGACCACGAGTTCCCGCTCTTCTCGGTAGAGCTTGACATACGGCCTTCCCATCCGGGCGGAGACTTTCCAGTCGATGCTTTTGACATCATCGCCCGGAGAATATTCCCGCACTTCCTCGAATTCGATTCCCGATCCGCGGAAAACGGATCGGTACTGGCCGGCCATCATGGTGTTGACCATGCGAGCGCTTCGAATATGCACTTTCTTGATTTTTTTGATGATTTCTGGCGAAAGCATATGTTGCCCCTATCAGGGAACTTCAACTGAATCGAAAACCCGACCGATGATCTGATCCGTCGTGATATCCTCGGCTTCCGCCTCATAGGTTAAAATGATGCGGTGACGCAGAATGCTGGGGGCGATGGTCTTGATGTCCTGCGGGGTGACATACGCCCTTCCCTGGAGAAAGGCAAAGGCACGGGCAGCCAGACTGAGAAAAATGGAAGCTCTCGGAGACGCGCCGAACTGGATATAATCCGAAATATCCATGTTGTAATCTTTGGGATTACGGGTGGCGAACACGATATTGACAATATAGTCCTTGAGCTTTTCATCCATGTAAACCGAGCGGATCAATGCCACGATATCATCGAGCTGGGACGGATCGATCACTGGACGGACTTCG